>CAZIVG010000212.1:0-2802 GCA_964542595.1 uncultured Muribaculaceae bacterium
CAACGATGCCTATAGTGCTATCAAAGTGGCAGTCGAGTTGTCAAAAGCATTCAATTGTTCTGTGAACGAACTTCCGTTATCTTTGGTACTCTCTTGGTACGAACAAAAAGCCGTCTGCATTTTGCTCACACTTTTGTATCTCGGGATTGAAAACATAAGGCTCGGACCGAGCCTCCCTGCGTTTGTTTCACCGAATGTTTTAAATATTCTTGTTGAAAAGTTCAAAATCAAGCCTATTTCAACACCTGAAGAAGACTTGAAAGCTAT
Source organism: uncultured Muribaculaceae bacterium (assembly GCA_964542595.1). Taxonomy (GTDB): domain Bacteria; phylum Cyanobacteriota; class Vampirovibrionia; order Gastranaerophilales; family Gastranaerophilaceae; genus Limenecus. Next base: position 268 of record CAZIVG010000212.1, read on the forward strand.
TTTGGGTTAATTATGTTTTAAGAAAACCCGAACAAAATTAAAACCGAAGAGTTTCTCTTCGGTTTTTTTAAATCTTAAAACGAAAGCAATCCGTAGTGTGGTCGTTCACAAGCCCAGTAGCTTGCATATGGGCATACATAATAGTTGAGCCGACAAAGGTCATTCCTCTTTTTTTCAAATCTTTTGACAATTTATCGCTTTGCGTTGAAGTTGCAGGGATTTCTGAAACTGATTTTAGGTTATTGCAAATAGGTTCTCCGCCTACAAAACTCCAAATATAGTCATTAAAGCTGCCAAATTCTTTTTGTATTTCAACGAAAACTCGTGCATTTTTTCTTACAGAAAAAACTTTTAATCTGTTTCTGATTATTTCAGGGTTCACGAGTTGTTCTTCCAACTCCTCGTCAGTCATATTCGCACATTTTTCAACGTCAAAGTTATAAAAAGCTTTTCGATAGCCTTCTCTTTTCTTTAAAACCGTTTCCCAACTTAGCCCTGCCTGCGCGCCTTCTAAAACAATAAACTCGAAGTGTTTTTTGTCATCATGAACAGGCACTCCCCATTCTTCATCGTGGTATTTTTGGTATAAAGGGTTATTCTTTGGAACCCAAGCGCAACGTATAATTTTGTCCATTGGTTTATTTTAGCATAGAATATAATAAAGTTAAGACTTTAAGGAAAACCGATGCTTCAAAATTATCAATCATATCTCTCTTTTTTAGACTCAAGACTTTCAAGTTTTTTTGAAGACCAAAAACCTTATATTTTTTGCAAAAAAGGATGTGCTAAATGTTGCAAAAACGCACAATTCCCTTACTCGGTGCCGGAAGTTAAATATTTGCTAAACGGGCTGTCAACGTTGGACGAATCCGTACAAAATAAAGTCGAAAATAATCTAAAAAAAACACTTGAAGCAAAAAATAAGTTTAAAGGCAAAAAATTCTTGCACGACTGTCCGTTTTTAATTGATTATGCCTGCTGTGTTTATGACTACAGAGGTGTTTTTTGCAGAGCATTCGGACTTATGACAATAGTAGAAGAAAACAAAGTCAAAACTCCTTTTTGTTGTTTTAAGGGATTAAACTATTCCAACGTAATGAATTTGAGCAAAAAAACCATATCTGTCAGAAAGTTCAAAAAATTAAACGCAAAAGAAGAGCCGCTTGCTCATAATGTGCGTTACAGATACTTGACCGGTGAAGAATTTGAGCAGCAGTACAATATAATTTTCGGAGAAAAAAAGCCGCTGATTGAGTGGTTTTTGTAAATTTTTATAGATAAAAGCACTTTATATAAATAAGGTTAGGTTTATACAGGTATTCTTATGAGTTGGTTAAACAATCTGGTTACGGTCACAAAAAATCCGAGATTAAGTTATGGTGTCAGAAAATCTCAAAAAACTATGCAAAACAATCTCCGGATATAAATATATTAAATTTCAAGCCAATTATAAAAGTTGTAATTTAACAGTTGGGTTTAGTGTTTTTAACAGAGAGTTTGATAATTTTTGTAAAGCGTATAGAAAAATTTTTTACCAGAGGTTTTTACATTTTAGAAAGAAGGGGGGAAATGTTAAAGATTATTTGACAAAAGAACAAATAAAAGAATATGACGATGCATTTAAGTAATATATTTGAAGATGATTTACCCTATTAAATTATTCGAATGCTGAAAAGAATTGATATAAAAAGAAACAGAAGCTATGTTAATAGTAAGTAGGTTGGGCTTCTTTAAGGTTTGTAATAAATAACATGGGTAATTTGTGCGTGGTAGCAATTTTAATTTTTTTTGTTTTTTAACAAATATGTGAAAATATAAAGGGTAATCATATGAGTGTAAACTTGCAAAAGCCGCTGAAACAGTTAACCTATACGACACAAAAAGGGCGTGTATCTTCAAGTATTGTTCGAGGATATAGAAATGCAAAAAAAAGAATTTGCAGCAGCATCTGCAGTAACTACCGCATTACCTGCAGGTGGCACTCTTTACGGCCTTCTTCTGACAAGTTCTCCTGCTGTTAGTGTAGCTGCTGGTGTAGCTACGAGTATTTGTGCTTTTCGTGATCTATTAAGGCCCGCCGTAAAAAACTTTAGAACTTATAGAGCTGAATTCAATAAAATTTCTCAAAGAGCAAAACAAATATACTCTCATAAATAATAAACTATAATTGAGCGATTAAAAAAGACCTCTGAAGGAGTCTTTTAAGATGGTGCCACGTTACTTATGCCTTATGCGAAGCGAAGATGAGCATTACGGATAATGACTTGGCGAGTCGAGCAAAATTCAAGAATTTTGCCGATGAGAGTGTAAATAAAAATATATGCAAAAGAAAATACTTTAAACTGACGATTTGGGATGGTACTAAAAAGGATGGCGGCAAATGAACGCTCCATTTGCTGCCATTCTTTTTCAATTCGTTTGTTTATCTTTCCGCTGGTGAAAATCCTGGTTTTAAAAATGGAGGCAACTCCTTAGCAGAGTTCAAGTTGAATACCATAGCCTTAGCTTCTGCATACCAAATTCCAGTAATGTGAT
>CAZIVG010000213.1:0-2768 GCA_964542595.1 uncultured Muribaculaceae bacterium
ATATCTATGATTTCAATACGGGGTATATACTGTTACATTTGTTTACAATCGGAGCGGCGGGGCTGGCAAAATGGCCTTGGGCGTGAAATTACTCGGGATTGTACCACTGCAAAACATCAGGAAACACACAGTTTGTTTTTCCTTCTGTGAAAAATATTTCCGCAAGTTCGCTTTTTTGCTTCCACAAAAGCGCCTGAAGATATTGGTCTTGGCGGATTAGTTTTGCGAGAATAATGTCTTTTTCGTCGTCAGAAATTTCCATTAATTCGATGTCTTCGATTTTTTGGCCGATGTCACGACGTGACTCGCGTATTGCATAAACAATGTCGTCAGCGTTTTTCAGCATTTTCTCATCGTTTTTGATGAGTTTTAGATAATCTTTCGGCAATTTTGAATAAGATGAACCCATATAAATCATTTCCTTAACAGACTTACACTATATTTTATAAAAACAATAAGGATATACGAATTCCATACTTTGGATATATCGTTACAATCTTTTACACTCAGTCTTTAATCGTACTTGATTATTAATTACCCTTGTGGTTTCATAGAGTTAAGTAAGAGAAGGCTTCACGGTATTATCCTCTTGAAAAGCGTCTTTGGCTGAAGACCGCCGATGAAGATATCATTAAAAAATACAGGAGAACGAAACCAAATGGTTAAAATCAGATTGAAAAGACTCGGATATAAAAAGAACCCGACATACAGAATCGTTGTTATCAATGATTTGCAAAAAAGAGAAGGCAGACCTATCTGCGAATTGGGACATTACAACCCAAAAACTAAAGAAATGAAACTCGACAAAGCGACTGCTCTCGAGTGGATTTCAAAAGGCGCGCAGCCGACTGAAACGGTTCAATACCTCATCAACAACTGCGATGCTGAAGGTAAATTGATTTACAAAGAAAAGATAGAAAAGAAATTGTCTAAAAAAGCCCTAGCTAAACTGGAAGCAGAAAAAGAAGCGAAAAAAGCGGCTGAAGAAGCGGCTAAAAAAGCAGCAGAAGAAGCGGCGGCAGCTGCAGCGGCTCCGGCTGAAGAAGCTGTTGTTGAAGAAGCTCCCTCTGCAGAATAGGCACTTTGAAAAATTTTTAACAGGGGAAAAGAACACTTATTAAGCCACCTTGCAAAGGGTGGTTTTTTTTGACGAACGTCAGAGTTTCAAGACTTTGCTTAAGGCGAAACCTTCAATTTTCGTGTTACAATCTGTCTATGAATAAAATTCTCATAACCCTTCCCAATAGCATCGCGGGAACCCTCATCATGAAAGGGTTTAAGCAAGGCTTCAAATCTAACGGCTCGTTCATTTTCGAAAAAGACCTGAGAGATTTGAAAATTGAGGATGTTGAAAAATTCAAACCTGACTTGATTTTCGGGTATGACTACGGCTTCTTGTTTTCTGATGATGAAAACCTGAAAACAGAACTCAAAAATTATGCGAAAAAAAACGGTACAAAACTCGTGCATTACTTTGCGGACGAGCCGAACGGAAAATATGCGTTTGTGAACAAACCCGAACTTTTTGAGGAGTTCAAAACCTATGCGCAGCAATCAAATGCGGTGAGTTTTGTTTGGGACAGAGATTTTGTGAACGACTTGCCGAACGCTTTTTTCTTGCCGCTGGCGGTGAATTACAAGGCTTACAGGATTGAAGAAGAAACGAAAAAGAATTATGACATAACATTTGTTGGGCGTCCGCTGACCGAAAAAAGGCAGAAAATCCTTGCTGCGGTGGTGAAGCGGTTCGGGAAAAAACTGAATATTTTTGCTTATGAAAAACATTTTCTCCAGAGCCTTGACGACATGAAAACCAAGCAGTTCTTGACGGACGAGGAATTGGATATCTATAAAAGCGCTTATAAAGGCTTTTTGAAGACAGAAAAGGAATTGGCGGATGTTTATCACAACTCGAAAGTGAACATTAACATTACTCTTCAGGGCAAGTCAGGACTGAATTACAGGGTTTTTGAGGTTTTGGCATCTCGCGGCTTTTTGATTACCGACGCAATGCCTGATATTGAGCGGAATTTTATTGTTTCGAAGGAGCTTGAGACTTACGGTGACACGGCAGACCTTTTGGATAAAATTGATTTTTATCTGAAAAACCAACTTTTTGCGCAAAGAATTGCAATCATCGGGTTTGCGGATGTGGTGAAAAGCCACAGCTACACTGCGCGAGCAAGAAGCGTTCTCGAACTTATTCAATCGTTTGTAAAAAAACAAAAATCGGAGGGAAAATGAAAGACCTGCAATCTTCAACAAAATCGGCCATAGAATACGGCGTGGTGGCGCTTTTGGTTGTCATTATCGTGGCCGGTTCATACAAGCTTTATGAAAAGTGGACTCACCAAGAGGCCCCTAAATCTGCTCATCAAACGAATATGAATATCGGCAAAAAGCTTATGGAGAAGCCGTCTAAGGAACTTTGTGCTTATGTTATGAACCAGTGTTCCGCAAAATACGGCGAATCAAAATAATTATTTTGCTATAAGTTTGCGATAGGCCTGAGAGTTGATTTCTGCCCCGACGAGGATAATCAAAGACGTGTAATAAAGCCAAACCATAAGCATTACGAAAGCGCCGATTGAACCGTAAACGCGGTTGTAAGTGTGAAGATTGTTGATATAAATCGAAAAGCACCACGACCCGAACATCCAGCAGAAACAGAAAAACAGGGTCCCCGGAAGAGCGCTTTTGCTCTTGATTTTGTCTGAACCTTCCGCCGCGGGAAGCAGGTAGTAGTTGAGATACGCCATTACATAAAG
>CAZIVG010000214.1:0-2722 GCA_964542595.1 uncultured Muribaculaceae bacterium
ATGCTGACAATCATGTTTTCTTTCAAATATTTCACACCATCACCTATATGCGCATCTGTAACAGCAAGTTGTTCATAAGATTCCATATCCATCATAATATAGTCGCTGGCTTCTTTATAAAGGTATTGCATTTCTCTTCTGTCAAGAGTGGCTTTTGCAACCTTTTCACCTGCTCTAAAAGTTTTTTCGATAACGTTGCCTGATTCAACGTTTTTGAGTTTCGTTCTCACAAATGCAGCACCTTTGCCCGGTTTTACGTGCAAGAATTCGACAACAGACCACAAACCGTTGTCCAGTTCCAATGTCAAACCTGTTTTTAAATCGTTTACTGAAATCATTAGGGTTTCCTCAATTCATCTAATGCATGAAATTTTAACATAAAAAATAAATTTGTAAAAAACCGTAAAAAATTATAAAATTAAACCATGGCAATCGTTTATTTATCTCTAGGCTCAAACTCTGGTGACAGCTTCAAACTCATTGAAAATGCGGTCAGCCTGCTTGGTCTTGCGATGGACATAAAAATAATAAGAACATCGGCTCTTTATGAAACAGAACCCTGGGGAGAAAAGGACCAGAACTGGTTTTTGAATCTTGCGGTAGAAATAAAAACATCACTAAGCCCCGAGGATTTGTTTTTCAAGTGTCACAACATTGAAAAAACATTGGGAAGAAACCGAGAAAACGAAAAACATTGGGGCGAAAGACCGATTGACATTGATATAATTTTCTATGAAAAAGAGGTTTTACAAACCGAAAACTTGACCGTTCCTCACAAATATATGCATAAAAGAGCTTTCGTACTCGTCCCCTTACTTGAATTGAATCCTGATTTCGTGCATCCTGTTTTAAAAGAAACAATCAGCGAAATTTATGAGAAACTGGAAGAAGTAGAGGACGTTTTTTTGTACGGAACGAGGGATTATGTCAAATAAAATCGCAATCATCGGAGGTGGGCCTGCGGGAGTTATGTGCGCTTTTTTTGCATCACAAAACCCCGAAAATGAAGTTTTTATTTTTGACAATAAAATTATCCTAAATACGCTTTTGCCCACAGGTGGGGGAAGGTGCAATCTTGCATATTGTGAGTTTGATTTTAAAGAATTGGCCAAATTTTACCCTCGCGGAGAAAAATTTCTTTACGGAGTTTTTTCAAGATTTTCAACGGCTGATACACTGGATTTTTTCGAAAAAATAGGGGTAAAAACTTATACTCAAGAAGACGGCCGGATTTTTCCAAAATCTGATTCCTCAAAAGAAGTCAAAAATGCGTTTTTGAAACAAATCGACAACAAAAAAAACATTAAAAAAGTTTTCGGCAAAGTAATAGATATTGAAAAAAAAGAAGGAAAGTTTTTACTAAAAACCAAAGAAAAAAATCATACCTTTGACAAGGTCGTAATCGCAACAGGAGGTCGTGGAGAGGGCCAAAAGCTGGCCAAAAAACTCGGACACAAAATCATAGATCTAAAACCCGCCTTGTCATCACTTGTTACCAAAGAAAGTGATTTTTCTTCTATTTCCGGCATAAGTCTAAAAAATGTTGAAGCTGAAGTTTTTTATGAAGACAAAAAGATTCAAAGCTTATCAGGTGATTTTTTGTTCACTCACAAAGGAATATCCGGCCCCTTGGTTTACAAGATTTCTTCATATTGTGCATATTTCGGTTTCAATAAAGAAAAACCTCTCAAAATGGTTTTCAATCTTACAGGACAGAGTTTTGAACAGTTTGATGAAGAGTTTTTGACAACGCTCCAAGCTAATCCCCAAAAAGAATCTGTGACTGTTTTAAGTGAATTCATCCCGAGAAATCTGGCTTTTACAATTTTTAACAAAGAAAAAATAAACCCAAAAACAAAAGCAGGTCAGTTTCCCAAAAAAGACAGGGAAAGAATTTCTAAATACCTTACCGGATTGATTCTTCATGCTGTTTCTGTAACATCGGGTGAAGAGGTTGTGACGGCGGGTGGAGTAGATTTGAAAGAAATTGACTCCAAAAATATGGAATCAAAACTTGTTAAAAATTTATACTTTTGTGGTGAAGTTCTTGATATAGACGGACTCACAGGAGGATTTAATCTTCAAAACTGTTGGTCAACCGGGTTTATCGCAGGTTCATCCGTTTAAAATTTTAAAGAGCCCTCCGATACCTTAGTATCTTTGGGCTCAGAAAGAAGTTTGTTGTTATAAATATTAAACTTAGCCTTGAACGAGGTTGATTGCGATTTGCGGCAATGCGTTCGCTTGTACCAACAAAGCGGCTGAAGTTTGTTGCAGGATTTGTGCTTTTGTATAGTTAGCTGATTCTTCTGCAACGTCTGCGTCCATGATTGTTGATTTTGCAGCTGTGTTGTTTTCGATCGTAGTTGTCAAAGATGTTGCTGCTGTATCAAGTCTGTTTTGAACCGCACCGATTGTAGATTTGTTTGTTGAAATTGTGTTGATTGCTGTATCTACAATTTTGATGTATCTCGCTGCTGCTGACGCTGCACCAAAAGCGGCTGTAGTGTTGTCACCGAGGCCTTTTGAATAGTCAATCAAAGTTGTACCCGGATCTCCGCCTGTTGTACCTTTACCAAGAGTTGTTTGGTCCATTTTAGTAAACATTGATTTATCAATTGTTACCGAGTTGTTTGTAGAATCTGCGTTTGCACCCACTTGGAGTCTCAAGCCGTCTGTTGCCAATTTACTTGTTCCATCCATCAACTTCAAACCATTAAAG
>CAZIVG010000215.1:0-2693 GCA_964542595.1 uncultured Muribaculaceae bacterium
GACGTCTAAAAGTACCATATCATAGTCACTTTTTTCAGAAGTGAGTTTTTTTACTCCTTGAAGGCCGTCGAGTGCTGTGTCAACCTCATAGCCGTATAGCGGCAGGGCGTCAGCAAGGTATTTTGGGCTGTCATCTATAATTAAGATTTTGGCAATAGCAACCATAATTTTCCGTCTTTCTTCTTATACTTTAGTTGTAATCTTAATTGATAAGTTAATAATTATCAATTGAAAATCACCTAATTTCATCCATTTAGATTATATTGTCTTTCAGCGCTTTTATTGCCGCCTGTGTCCGATCTTGGACCCCGAGTTTATGGAGGATATTGCAAACATGAGCTTTTGTTGTGTTGATGCTGACTTCCAGCTTTTTTGCAATTTCACTATTTGAAAGGCCGTCAGAGATTAGCTTCAAAACTTGTTTTTCTCTGGACGTTAAAGAACTTGTGGTTGTTTCGTCGGTTACTTTTTGTTGGTCGGGTGTGTTGTTTGAGGTCGCTGCCCTCAAGACATATTGTGCAACTTTCGGATCAAACCAAGCTGCACCGTGAAGAATTGATTCGACAATCTCGATTAATTTTTCCGGAGCTATATCTTTTGTGCAATATGCGCTTGCGCCTGCTTTTAGTGCCTTTATGACCTCTTCTTCCTGTTCATGCGATGACAAAATGACAACTTTGATTGAGGGATGTTTTTCTTTGATTGTTTTTGTTGCTTCAATTCCGTCTGTTCCCGGGAGACCAAGATCCATCAACACTATTTCTACAGATTCTTTTTCCAAAATTTTAAAGGCTTTTGTGGCATTCTCCGCTTCAAAAACTTTTTGTGTTGTTTGTGTTTTTGTTTTGGGTTTCGAACGGCTGTCTGAATCGGAGTAAGTTTCAAATTCGGTTTCGAATGCTGTTCTCAAGGCGAATCTGGTGAGCGCATGGTCTTCAACTATGAGAATGTTATATTTGCTCATTAATAATTCCCTTTAAAGCTGTGAACTGAGTTCTTTTGATGCCTCATCGAAGAACGGGTTTATCTCAAGTGATTTTTTGAAATCAGATGCCGCTTCTTCTTTGTTTCCCTGTTGTTTGTTTATTAGGCCGCTGTAATAATGATATTTGTAGCTTTTGTTGTCGATGTATTTAACCGGCTTCAGGTATGTTTTTGCAAGATCAGTGCGATTGTTTTTCAGAGCAATGTCTGCCAGTTCCAGCCAAGCTTCAACCATCATTGGGTCTTGGGAGACTGCTTTTTTAAGGTATTGGATATTTTTTATTTCATCGATTTTTGATGCTGTGTAATAGATTTTTGCGCTGGCTGCATCTTTTTCAAAAACTTTGTTTGCAAATTCAGCAGACTTGTCCGTCATGTTCAGCATTTTGTAACACAAAGACGCATTTATAAGTGCTTCTTTGTTGTTTTTATCCTTTTTGGATGCTTTCAAATAAAAATCCAATGCGTTTTTGTAATCCTTTTTAAAAAGGTACATATTCGCAATCCCCATTAATGATTCAGGGTCATTTTTTTTAATTTTGTATGACTTTTCATAAAGATCCATTGCCTCTGCAAGCCGGTTTTGTCTGAAATAAATCCCCGCAAGCAATGTCGCTGACTGGTAGTCTTTTTTGTTCTGGTTTATGTTTTGGTTAAGTTCCTTGATTGCTCTTTGGTAATCACCGGTTTTTATGAAGTAGTTGGCAAGATAGAATTTTGACTTTTCGCGATCTTTTGTAGCTTTTGCGAGGGTGTAGTATCTCAAGCCCTCGACATCGTTTCTGTAATCAAGAATATTTATGTCCTGGCTCAAGAGCGAATCTAGCGTGCGAATGGCATCCGGCAGTCTGTTTGTTTCACAAAAAATCTGTGCTTTATATTTTATGTAGTTTACATTATCGGGATTTATTGACAGAGATTTGTTGATTTCGTTGATGGCCTTGTTGTATTCTTTTATGTTGTAATAGGCTTGTGATAGGATAAAATGCGCGTAGTCAGAACGTTTCAGTCTGTCCGGCATTTTGTTCATCTCTCTTGCAACTTCAAATGCCAAGTTGTTGTAATAAATTTCCGTGTAGTTTTGTGCAAGCATTATTTCGTCATCATAAGAGACAACGACTTGCGGGAAGAGTTTGGATTTTATCAATTGGATTTGGTAGTTGTAGAGTTCTCTGTCTTGAATGTTGTTTATCGCTTCTTGGGCTAGTGAAAACAGGCCGATGTTTGCGAATTTGTAAGCAAATCCCAGGTTCACAAAATCGTCGTTGCTCATTGCTGCGACCAGTGATTTATAATCTTTGTAGGCAGAGGTAATATTCCCTTGGGAGAATTTTTCGTTGGCTTCTGCATATTTTTTTGAATAGTCAAATTTTGCAGGATTTATTGATGCAGCGGCACCCGTGTTTTGGGAGAAGGTGATGATTTTTACAAAATCATTGGTTAACTCATTGTTTTTTATGAGTTTTAGATTCTCCTTGTTAAATGTAGAAACCGGCGTTTTTACGATGTCTCTTTCTCCGTCTTGTGAAAAAGTTGCTTGAGCGGCTGCAACAGAGATTGTTGTCGTCAAAATGGCTGCGGTTAAAAGTATTTTTTTTATCATCAATCAGTTTCCTGCTTTACAATTATAATACCTGTCAAACAGTTCTATCAGTTCCTTGTCTTCTTTCGAATAGTCAGGATTTTCGATATTTAGTAAGTTATACAAG
>CAZIVG010000216.1:0-2679 GCA_964542595.1 uncultured Muribaculaceae bacterium
CAAGAGTAGTTTCGTCATCTGAAATTCTTGAAATTAATTCGTAGTAAATTTTCCTGACAAAGAAAAATAACATTGATTCTTCGCTTTGTGTTTTCATTCCGAGGACTACTTTGAAGCCTTCTTCCCATTTTTTTATAAAGTCTGAAATGAGTTCCGGCGGGTCTTGAAGGTCTGATGCAAGATAAATCACCGCATCGCCTTGAGCCTGGGTCATTGCGTAATAGGGCGAACGTATGTGCCCAAAGTTTCTTGCATTTAAAATAACTTTTATTCTTTTGTCAGTTTTTGCAAGCTCACGCAATTTTTCCGCTGTTTTATCTGTTGACGCGTTGTCTGCAAGAATGTATTCGAACTCATATTTTTCAGAGTACAATTCCATTTGGTTTGCGACTCTTTCGTAAAGATTGTTGATGTTTTCTTCTTCGTTGTAACAACTTGAGACAATGCTAATTTTTTTCATAATTTCTCTCTTTAAACACCCAGTTTTTGTTTACTAAAAATGATATAATTGCCATAAACCCCGTCAGGAAAAAGGCTGCAATATAAAGGTTTATGTCAAGAATTTTTGCAATTTTTAAAAAACCTATATTCACAATGCTAATCATAGCATATAACGTTATAAATCTGAAAATTAATTTATTATCGTTGTTTTTGAAAACAATTTTTCCCGTAGTTTTGAAATTGAATAAAATAGCGATTATTGTTCCTAAAACAACGGCAACAGCATAATGTAACCCGCAAAAAAGCAGGCAAGCGAAAATAAAGTAACCGAAAAGCGTGTTCAAAATTCCGACCAAAATAAATTTAATAAAAAGCAAATCAATTTTCATACTGATAGTCATTATATTACAATTTCATAAAATTTTATACACGATTTTGCACTGTTGAGGTTTTCTTGATATGTTTAAATGTATGGATAAGATTTTTGAAAAACCGGAAAATTTATTTTTATTTCTTTGTTTATTTTGGGGGTTGATTTTTACATTTATTTCTCCGCCTTTCACTGCTGCTGACGAATGTTCTCATTTTTGGAAAGTTTATTTGGTTTCTGAAGGACATTTTTCGTCAAAAAACCTCACGTCTTACAAGCATCTTGGCATTGTAAGAAAAAAGGTCGTTTCTACCGGTGGAGAGTACGTTCCTTTTGGAATGTTCAAAGCAGGATATAAGAACATAAAAACCAGAGGTAGGGCATTTGATAAGACAAATTTATCCACGACAAAAGAGATATTGAGTTATCCTTTAGAAAAAAATGAACTTGTTTTTAATGCGTTTCCTGTGCCGGCCTATTCTGCTATGTCTTATTTTCCTTCATTTATTTTTATGAAGGTAATGACATTGTTCAATGTGAATCCGGGGTGGATGCTTTATGTGTTGAGGCTTGTGTCTTTGTTCACTTATACGGCTTTGATTTATGCGGTTATAAAAATTACTCCTGTAAAAAAATGGCTTTTCTTTTCGCTGGCGCTCCTGCCTACGGCAATTTATCAGGCATCTTCGGTTAATACTGACGGATTGACTACGGGGTTAGGCTTTTTGTTCGTTGCTTATGTTTTTTATCTGGCTTACAGCGAAAATGTTCAAAAAATTACTACAAAGCAGCTTTGGACTTTAGGTGCGGTATGTTTGTACTTTTTGTTGTGTAAGTTTGCATATTTACCTATGATTTTTATTTACTTTTTGATTCCTGACGAAAAATTTGAGGACAAAAAGCAAAAATACTTTTTCTTTGTCAAAATGGCGTTATTAACTTTTTCAATGACTCTTATTCTGTTTTTGATGAACAGTAAGCAAATAGTCGGCACTGATGACTTTTTGCCAAGACAAAGGGCTATGGCGATTTTGTTTGAACATCCGACTTTGGTTTTGAAAGCTATTTTGTACACGACATTAATGGAGGCAAAATCATTTTTAAGTGGATTTGTCGGGGCTTTTGGCTGGAGTGAGACGACTATTCCTTTTTACAGTGCGGTTTTGTATTATTTTGTTATTATTTCTTTTTCTTTGTTGAATCTCAAAAATGAGGCGGTTTCTGCTTTTATAACATTGAAAAATAAATTAGGATTCTTTTTTATTTTTATGTGTTACTATTTTTTGTTGTTTTTGATTTTGTTTATGATTTTTCAAATAAGATATGACGGAATGATTGATTGCTTTTTCGGGCGATATTTTATTCCGATAGCGCCGTTATTGTTTCTGATTTTGTATAATCAAAAATTATTTTTAAAAACGAACTTTGTATTAATCTTGAATTTGGTTTTGATTAATTATGTTTTGTTTGTAAGTTTCATTAGAATTTTAAGCAGATTTTATGTTTAGGGATTTGTTATGAAAGAAATTTTGAAAAAACCTCAGAATATTTTTTTGATAGTTTGCTTATTTTGGGGATTTCTGTTTTTGATTGTCAATCCTCCTTTTCAGGCGCCTGATGAAAACTCACATTTGAGCAAAATGTATGGTATTACAGAGGGCTCTTGGAATTTTAAAAAGTGCACATTGAAAAAGATTGATGACTTTGAACTTGGCGAGTCTTTAACGTTTGCAGGCCAAATCTTGCCTGAGAACTTGGTCAAAGCCGCTTCTTATAATCAAAGAATCTCCTTCAACACACATAAGAAAACGAGCATTAAAGAAACCATAGAGATTTCTAAAATACCCTTGGAAAAAGACAGAAAGGTC
>CAZIVG010000217.1:0-2673 GCA_964542595.1 uncultured Muribaculaceae bacterium
TAATGCTCGGAACATACGCATTGAGTGCGGGATATTATGACGCTTATTACAAAAAAGCACAACAAATCAGACGCCTTATAAAAGAAGACTTCGACAGAGCGTTTGAAAAAGTTGATATTCTGATTTCACCAACTTGCCCGAACACAGCCTTCGAAATCGGCTCAAAAGTTTCTGACCCTTTAAGCATGTATCTGACAGACATCGGAACAATCAGCGCAAACCTTGCAGGAATCCCGGGCTTAAGTTTGCCTTGCGGATTGGATTCTGACGGAATGCCGATTGGGTTGCAGATTCTTGCGCCCGCTTTACAAGAAGAAAAATTGTTCAATCTTGCTTATAATTTTGAACAGGCGACAGATTTTCACAAACAACAACCAAAATTTTAAAAAAGACCGGAGAAAGTATGAAAAAAATATTCTTAACTTTAATTTTATCAATTTTTATGGGCATAGGTTTTGCGCAAACAGCACAAGCCTACTCAACAGAAGGCGCAATGTATTACAACGAGGGTTTGGACCTTTATGCTAAAGGCGAATACTCAAAAGCCATCCAATCATTCAAGATTGCAATCGAAAAAGATCCTGATTTTATTGATGCTTATTACAACCTCGGAGCATTGTTCGAATATCTGAAAAGCTACAACTCAGCTATCGCTGCGTTTTCTAAAATAAATCAGCTTGACCCGAAAGACACAGAGACAGTTTTGAAACTTGCAGAACTTTACTTTAAAGTCGGAAACTATGAAAGGGCGCTTTTTTATGTAACAAAAGTCAAAGAAACTGATGATTATTACTCAAAAGCGAAAAACCTTCAAAACCAAATTGTGGTTGCATCGCAAAAACAGGCTGCAAAAAACTCTTTGGCAAATGTGAATCAAGCGAACGAAGTAAACAGAAGTGTCATCGATAAATTTTCAGGACCTACGGGACTTGCGATGGACTCTCGCGGAATACTTTATGTTGCTAGTTACACAGACAACAGTATTTACAAAGTTATGCCTAACGGTCAAACACAGCTTTATTCAAAAAGTCCTTTGCTTGGCGGCCCGATAGGTTTAGCGTTCGATTCAATGGACAACCTTTACGTTGCAAACTATGCAAAAAACAACATCCTGAAAATTAACAAAGCAGGACAAGTGTACACATTTATGAACCGAATCACAAACCCTTACTACCTGATGATTAGAGATAATGCACTCTACATCACGGAACAAGGCAGCAACACGGTTGTAAAATACAAATTGTATTAATTAAAAGCCCAATTCTTCATTGACAAGGATTACTTTTATTCGCTGAGGCTGGTTAGAGAGCCTTGTAACAACGACTTGGGCGCAAATCGAATCGGGACTGATACAATCCGAACAACTTCCGCTATTCACACAGGGAGTTTGTCTCGGGAATTTCCAATCGATTCTTTGCAAATTTACGGGCGCGGCATAAGTTCGCGTTCTTTGTATTGCATCATCTAAATTTTTCACAACTTTATTCATTCCGACAACAACAATTACTTGTTTGGGACCATAACAAAGAGCAGCAACGCGATTACCCAACCCGTCAATATTCACAAGCTGTCCGTCCTCGCTGACTGCGTTAGAACTCATCAAAAATGTATCACAAGTCAAAGCCTGTTTCGTCAAAGCCGTGCGCTCTTCAGGGGTTGAGGCTTTGTCTCTGTCTATGATTTTATAATTATTTTTTTCGAAGAAATCAATAATTCCTGACTCAAAAAGTGACATCGAACCGCCCCAAGAAACAACATTCGACTTGTCCACAAGTTCAGAAACCTTCTTTAGTGCATCTTCTTTTGTTTCGCAATAGAAAGCACCAAAATGTCTTTTTTGAAGCGCTGTAGTTACATTTTGTCCGAGTTTTCTGTTTCTCTGTTTTATATAATCCATTTTTGTCTCCTGATATTATTTGCTTTGTTAAAAATTATAAACAAGATATCAAAAATTTCAAATCAGGAGTTTTAAAATGGTACGAGCAAAAAAGGTAAAATCATGAAAATTCAAAATGTGACAAGTTTAAGTTTGGACCCAAGCCAAAGGCAAAATCAAAATCCAAACAACATTCATACCGCAAGAACCTTATCTGACAAGGTTGTCAAGGAAAATACAGCAAATCCCTCGGAATACATAGGCCGTTCCCAAGTTTCTTTCAAGGGTGATGTGCCTCAGAGAAAACTATCTGAAAAAGATGAAATTTTCGTCAGAAATATTTCTGCTAACATAAGGCTGGACGAGAAAGAAACAAAAAAATTAAGACAACTCATGCTGGATTACTTCAAAGAGAACAGTTTTGAAAGCCTTGATGACATTGACAATTGGAATTTTGAAGAGCAAGCTGTTCTAAATGCAAGAATAGTCAAAGAACTTGATTTAACAGAACATGACAGCCTTATTCTTGCAGATGAAATAGTAACAAGAACGTTGGAAAAAGATTACCAACTGTCCGATGATTTAAAATATATGAAAGACTGCGAAGTTTCTATACAGCTGGCAAAAAAACATAACCTTAAATTAGATGACGGATACAAAATTCAAGAAATAATCCAGTCAATTGCAGAAAAAAGAAACACGGACTCAATCTTCGACATATTCAACAAAGAAAAAAATCCAAATATAAATAATGACATAAAGATAGTCAAAAAAGATCTGAAAAAAGCTTTATCATT
>CAZIVG010000218.1:0-2672 GCA_964542595.1 uncultured Muribaculaceae bacterium
TATCAGCCGGACGCCCCGGTTCAAGACGTGATACTCTTGAAATTTACATCAAAAGACTCAAGAAAATTGAAGAGATTGCCTCAAGTTATGAGGGAATCAAGCAGTCTTTTGCCGTGCAAGCGGGCCGTGAGGTTAGGATTGTTGTCCAGCCTGACATGTTCGATGATTTGGCAAGCAGCAAGTTAGCCCGTGATATTGCGAAGCGTATTGAAGAAGAACTCGACTATCCCGGTCAAATCAGAGTTACTGTTGTACGCGAAATCAGAACAACTGAAATAGCGAAATGAGGAATCCGTGCGGGGCTGACCGAAGAGAACTGCCCCATGTGAGTGGAAACGTTCAGTTTTCACGAACGCCAGTATTCCGAAAGCGGTGAATTCTGCGAGACCTGACACGCAGGCAAATATGAATCAATCTGAACAATCAATCAAAGTACTATTTATAGGCGACATTGTAGGCCGACCGGGAAGAAATATTGTAAAATATTACCTGGCCGACCTTTTGTCGTCCGCACAGAATGCGCGCGAGGAGTTCCCTTACGACTTTGTGATTGCGAATGTTGAAAACGCTTCTCACGGTTTCGGCTTGACAGAAAAGAACCATAAAGAGCTTTCTGAAATGGGAATCCATTGTTTCACTTCAGGCAATCACATTTGGGATAAAAAAGATATTTATTCTTACATAAACGATTCTGACAGATTGATCCGACCTATGAACTATCCTAAAGGGACTTACGGCGTAGGTTATCGTATTTTTGAAGTGAAAAATACAAAAATTGCAGTGATGAATTTTCTGGGGCGTACTTTTATGAATCCTGTTGATTCGCCTTGGGAAATGCTGGAAAACGAGATTGAAAAAATCAAAGCTGAAGCGCCAATTGTTATAGTTGATTTTCACGCTGAGGCTACGGCTGAGAAAATCTGCTTCGGTAAGTTCTGCAACGAAAAGGGTGTGAGCGCTGTTCTTGGGACGCACACTCATATTCAAACAGCGGACGAAAAAATAATTAATGAATATACTGCATACATAACAGACGCAGGCTTTTGCGGGGCTTATGACTCGGTCATCGGAATGTCTTATGAGGCCTCTTTAAAACGTCTTGTGACAAGTATTCCTGAGCGATTTGATGTGGAAGAATCGACCACTTTGGAACTTAATGCAGTTTCTATGAGCTTTGATGCCGTTTCAGGGCAAGCGCAAAGCATTGAAAGAATTCAGTTTATAAAAAATATCAGTGAGGTAATATTATGATGAAAGGATAGAAAGGTGAAAGTCGATTTACACATTCACACAATCTACTCAGACGGTGTTTTTGCACCCGAGAAGATTGTCGATACTGCTATTTCAGCAGGTCTCGATGCGATTGCGATTACTGACCATGACAACGTTTTGGCGTATCCGATTGCAGTCGATTATGCAAAGCAAGTCGCACAACAAACGAATTCAAAACCGCTCGAAATTATTTCAGGGGTTGAGATTAATACAATCCACAAAGACACGGAAATACATATTCTGGGCTACTTTATGGATCGTGAGAATTCTGATTTTCAAGCAATGCTGAATGCGCAGCAAAAGGCTCGTATCACTCAGACAGAAGAAATAATCCAGCTTTTGAACAGGAAAGAGGGTATAAATATTTCTTTGGATAAAATCAAAAGCCTTGTTGCAGAAGGCGGAAGTATAGGCCGTCCGCACATTGCTAAAGCAATCACATTGGCAGGCGGCACCACCAGCGTTATGGAGGCTTATAATAAATACATAAACAACGATTCTGATGTTTATGTTCAAAGAAAAACAATATCTCCGCACGAAGCAATTGAGATAATCTATGATGCAGGCGGGATTCCTGTATTTGCACATCCTTTTGACGTTGAAGATGCAGAAAACCTTATAAAAGAGTTTATGCATTACGGTCTTCGCGGGGTTGAGGCTTATCACAGGAAACATTCACCTGCGATGGTTGAATATTACTCTTCAATCGCTGAAAAATGCGGCTTGATTATTACGGGCGGTTCGGATTTCCATGCGCCTAATCCGAACAACGGTCAAATTATTCTCGGGAAAAACTTTATCCCTGAGTGGATTTATGACATGTTGATGAAAGAAAAGAAGCAGCTTGATTTGGCCAATTGAAAAGGTGAGTCAGTTATGGCTCCGTTGAGGAGTCAGAAATGACGGCACCAGATTACTAACAAGTGGGTAAGTGATGAAAAAACTCAAAGCTTTTAATATGGTTGAAATAATGATTGTGGTTTGCCTTTTGGTGACCACGGTCATTGTTTGTATCCCTACGATTTTTAACAATTCGAAAGAAGCCAGAATTATTTCCGGATGGAAAAAACTCTACGGTGAAATGCAGTCTAATTTTGAAGTTTACAATGTTAATGACGTTCAGGTTGTTGAGAAAATTTGTTCTAGCGATGTTTTGGAAAAAGAACCGGAGATTTTTAAGGTGGTTAGTCCTTATCTGAATGTCGATTTGACCAGAAATCCGAACGATTTAAAAACTTATAATTATAAATTCAAAAATGGCGGTCAAATCCCGATGGAGTCACAGATTTTCACAAGATTCTTTTCTTATCAGGAAAACGGAAATGTTGTCGGTTTTAAGTGGTTCGGCTGTAATTGCAGTGACCAAAAACCTTGTTCCGTAGTGCTTTTTGACATGAATG
>CAZIVG010000219.1:0-2645 GCA_964542595.1 uncultured Muribaculaceae bacterium
AAGAGAACCATGATGTGGCTTGTGACTATGTTTTTACTGAAAAATTCTTACATGATTCTAAATCTAAAACTAAATATTTTGTTTCAAATGATTAACACGTCCGATATCAAGCACGTCGCAGATAATATATTTGATTCCATACAGCACAAGACCTGCACCAAAAACTTTCGGATATTTTTTAGAAATTAAAGCACCTGTAGCCAGAACCGCAGGAATTACATCATAGGCTGCTTGTGTGAATGCACCTCCGAAGTAACCCGTCGTTCCGTTCACTTTGTCAGGAAGATTCCAGTCAGCATTGTCTCGGAAGAATCGGTCTTTGAGTTTGCTGGTTGTGATGCTTCTGTCTTCCATTCTTCTTGATTTCATATATTCGTCTGTCAGCCTCTCGGATGACCTTATTTTTATGTTTTCAGCAGATGTACGCACTCCCGCATAATGGGCATTTTTGATGACCATTCCGGCTGCTAATGCGCCTGCTATTCTGGTTCCGAGTTTTAAGTAGTCCATAATAAATTATGCCTTTTTGTCCTTTTTAGCTTTCGGTGGGCTTTTTTTGTCATATCCGGGATTCAAGTCATCGACTTTCACGGTCTCTCCTGAGGCTTTGAGTGCTGCAGAGGCTGCATCAAGTGCATCGAGTCCGTAACCTGCTTTTGATTGTTGGATTTGTGACAAGAGTTGTTGGGTAAATTGGTCACCTCTGGTCCATCCGCTGTCAATGATTCCCATTCCGACCATTTTTACGGGAGAGTATTTACTTTGTAATGTCAAGTTTAAAAGATTAATCAATGCTTGATCGTTTTTTCTTGATTCATCTTCTCTGAATCTTGCCATTAGTTCTTTTGCACCCATAAGTTTTATGTCTGGATTGTCGTTTCTTAAGTAATTTTCGAGAGTTTGTACATACTCATCTGTTAAAAGAACAATGTTCTTTTTCGGGGCGTCTTTCTTTTCTGCAGAATTTAATCCCGTTGCTCCTACAGGTACACTCGGAGTTTGTCCTTGGCCCGGCTGATTCAAGTAGTATCCGGGAGGATATGCCTGGCCTGCGGTTCCTGTAGTGTTGTAGGTGTTGTTGATGTTTGCTCCGTTTGGATTAACAGAGGCACCCATGATGTTTATAACCACGCCATTAGCTCCATTGGCAGGGATTGATCCCGGAGTGTTTGTGCCAATGTTAAACGTTGCACCGTTTGTGTTGCTGTTTTGGGGTACAGTCGTTGTTTGCGTTTGCTGATAAGGATTGTAACTTATCGGATTATTTTGCATACTTTCACCTTACACTTCTGTACATATATAAACGCAATTCCTTTTTGATAAGTGCTAAATTTTGATTTTTTGTAACAAAAAATTAACATTCGAAATATTATTCTAAAGTTTATATAAACAAAAACCGAATACAAAAGTACAGGGAAAATAAAAGGAGTAATTTATGACTGGTCCGATTGATTTTAATCCGTTCAAAGGGGTTGGTGGTACAGAAAACATTCAGCAAATTCAAGACAGAAGACAAAGTCTCAGGTTTCCTGATATTGATTTGGCACCGATTGATTTGAACATGAATCAAGGACAAGATCAGGAAGGAGTTATCGATTTAGATAAAACCGATATGTCTTTTAATAAAAAAGCACCAATGTAGCTTTTTAAACAAAATGTAACTTGAATTTATAAAAAGGAGTAGAAAATGGTTGATGGCGTAAATTTTAATCCATTTACAGGGAAAGTTTTTACAGAAGAAGAAATTGCCAAACTTGACGGAAGCGTGGATGGCAAAAAAGACGGCAAAGTTTCTTATGAAGAGTTAAATGCTAATGTATCTTGGTTGTCCGGTGGCAATGATAGCGAAGGTGATGTTGCTATTGGTTCCGGTAATGAGTTTACTTTGTGCGGTAATTCAAAAAAAGTTTATGACTCTGCAACTAAGAACGGAGTTAAAGATACTGCACAAAACGCCAATGAACTAAAGGAATATATTGCGACTATACAAGATTCTTACATAGAAGAATACATAAATGCAAATCCGGGGTTGACTGCTTCTGAAAAAAGTTCGCTAATCGCTTTTATAAAAGCAAAAGGCAGCGAATTTATTGAAGAGTATCTCAAAAAGAATACTAAAGCACCTTTTGACACAAAAGAAGTTGCATCAGCCTTGATGAATTCACTGGATGCAGCGATTGCGGACAGAAAGGTTCTTTCTGAAGAAGTGAACGGAAAGATTGATGACTATAAAAACAATGTAGATGGAAATTACAACAAACTTGCACAGACTACCGGGATTGCCAGTGAAGACTATGTGACAGCTGCTGAATTTAAGCAAATGAAGGAAGAAGCTGTTGCATACATAATGGGTATGCTTTTGAATGGTAAGGAAGATGCAGATTTTCTGAAAGGTTTGAATTCCGATTATAAAAACAATTCCTATTATAAAATAGCTATGGCTGCAACAAAATCAATACAAGCCGAGTCAGATCCTGCAAAACTGAAAGAGTATCTCGAACAGGCAAAAGTAGCTATTGAGAAATTGATAGGCAACCAAAAGGCTGATGGTTCATCAAGCTTGAACAACGCCGTAAATGCGAAAAATCGAAAAAATATTGATGCACAAGAGGCTGCTAAGCAGGCTGAATATAAACAGACTATTT
>CAZIVG010000220.1:0-2600 GCA_964542595.1 uncultured Muribaculaceae bacterium
AACCGGATTTAAGTCTTTTAATATACTATCCATTTATTTTTTATCCCTTTTTTAGTGTTTTATGTTCAACGGCTGAGAAAGTTTCCTCGCCATTTCTTTCATTACAGGCTGTTTTGATGTGTTTGTTTTTCTTATTGCAGCCATGACTTCGCTGTAATCAATTTTTTGTTCGGCCTTTCTTTGAGACGTTTTAATTTCTTGTTGGGGGTAATTTTGTGATTCAGGCCTGACAATATTGTTTGTTGTCGGAGAATCATTTTGATGAAGTTTTGCCAGAAAAGAGGTTCTTTCTGTGTCAGAAGCGATTAAGAATTTTTCGTCGCCTGCTTTTACAACATACAAAGTTTTTCTTTGGGAAAGATTTAGCGCATTTTCGATTTTCAATTCGTTTTCGTTTTTATTAAAACGGTTATCTACCATGGTTTTTTTGTAAACCATGAGACAAACAAAAAGCAGTCCGACCATTGCCATTGAATAAACCAAAAAATTTATTAAATATACGCCCATTGTTACCCCTAACTTTTTTTAAATGTCGTCTTCATCGACGTCAAAATCTGTGTAGTCGTAGTCTTCTTCTTTGAAGTCTTTGAATTCTTCGTCTTCTTCAGAGAAGTCGTGATTTCCTTCATCAAAATTCAAATCTTCTTCCACAGAGGCTTCTCCGTAGTTGTCTTCGTGGTAGTTTTCATTGAATTCTGCTTCTTCAGAGGCTTGTTGTTTTTCTTCTGTGAAGATGTTGTTGATTTTGACTCCGTACCTATCATTTATAATGACCAATTCTCCCGAGGCAACAATTTTATCCTCAACTTTTAGGTCAATTCTGTTGTCATAGACAGAGCCTATGTCCACAACCAAACCTTCGGAGATTTGTTTCAATTCTCCGAGAGTAAGTTTTACTTTTTCAAATTCAGCACCGATTTCGACCTGAATTGTGTCCCACATATTATAGATATCAGGGCCAGTCATAGATTTCCCTCCGTTTTCGTCAAATGGTTCGCTTTCAATCATTATTGCAGGGTTTGGCGTAACCCTCACATCACAAGTATGTTTTCCGTATTTTAATATCATTTTTGAGGCATTGCTGTTTTCTAAAAGGACAATGTCTCCGTCTTCTAGGCTTTTTATGTCGTTAAGTCTGATTTTTGTGCTTCCGACTGTCAATTTAACCTCGGCAGAGTTGTTTAAGAAGTCATCAATGGAGAAGATTTCTTGTTGAGCGAGCGGAATTCTAGAAGGGCTGATTGCTGCCACAGGGATTTTGATTACGATTTTTCCGAGTGAGGCGCAAGAATCTTTAAGGAAAAATGTCAGATTGCATTCGTTGTAGTTTGAATTGTGTTTTGGGAGTTCTGTCCCGCTTTTGACAAGGTTTGAAAAGTTTTTGTATAGAAATTCGTCGAATCCTGTTAGGATTTTTGCCTCAAGTTCTGAGATTTTTTCGATGTTGAATTCTTTCCCATTGGCTCCGAGAATTCTTTCGAGAAGCGATTTTACAATTTGTTTTGAAAGCCTTATGAATACAGAGAGTTCTTTGTTTAGCCTGAATTGGGTGACAAAGAATTCTTCATTCGCAGCCAGAAAGTTCGCATTTTCGCTGATTGACAAAAGTTTCACTTGAACGTCTGTTCCCCAAAACTCTGTGAAAGAATCTGTTAAAATGTTCAGAAAATTTTGATTGAACCAATCAAATGTAGTGGTCAAACCATTCGAAAATTCAGATGTAATGCTTTCGTTCTCTTCCCTTGTCTGCAAAGTGATTCCCCTAATCCCCGGAAAGTTTCTTCGATAGATATTTATAACTTCCCCTAGGTTAATCTTAATCTTTGCACGGCAACGCTACATCATATATTCGTTGTATTTCTTTTTGCAGATTAATAATCCATTGATGAGCCGTCTTCATCATCCTCGAGAGAAGACAGGTCGTGGACGTAAGTTGTATCAAAATCTTCAGGCAAAAGGTCTGCTTCAGGCCAGATTGTAGATTCGTCGAATCGCACGGCAGTCATATTTTCTGCTGCTGAAAAATCTGAATTCTGCAAGTCGCTTTCGTTAAAAACTGCACCCGCCATATCTGCATCTGTGAAGTTGCAGTAACTCGCGGTCGCATAGCTGTAATCTGTTCCGTTCAAAAGCGCACCTGAGAAATTGCATTCCACAAGGTTTGCTCTTGAAAAGTCAGCAGACGTCAGGTCTGTTCCTGAAAAATCTACTTCGGTCAGGTTTGATTCGTTGAACGAACAGCCGCTCAAGTCTGCACTAGAAAAATCTATGTTTTCCAAATTCAAAGACGAAAAATCAATTTCTGCGAGGTCTATCTCTTCTTTAGTTTTTTTATAGTCCTCATATCCTTTTGGATTCTTAACAATCAATTCAAACAAATCTTCTTTTTTGTAATCAGTCATTGACTTTCTCCTTAGCAGTCTGTCCCTTCTAAAATTATAATACCATCAATTTAGAAATTTTAATCTTCTATAATTCTCATTTGCATGCCCAAAAGCACGGCTTGGGTTCTGTTTTTTACTTTAAGTTTTTTGAATATACTGTTAAGGTGAGTTTTTACGGTTACTTCTCTTACGAAAAGTTTTTCTGCAATGTCATTG
>CAZIVG010000221.1:0-2595 GCA_964542595.1 uncultured Muribaculaceae bacterium
TCTGGGTTTTGTTATTAAATGAATCAATCACCAATTTAGGTGTATGCTTTGGTTTGATGCCAACAGTTTTTTTGAGTTTTGCCATTGATGTTAAAGATTTTAGTTGCGTAAATGTTGTTTTCATAGTTTATAACCTACCTTCCTTAAAATTACATATAAGTATAAAGTAATGCTAAAGTTCATAATTGATAAGTTAGATGTTTTTTATTACGAATTTTTTACATTGTTGTTTTATTCATCTAGAAAAGTTTCTGGCTGTCCACTTCGGCCATTTTTAATCCGACGGGCCAACCGATTTCAAATATTGCTGCTAAGATAAGATAAAACCAACTCATCTTTCAATATATAATTAAACAATTGATTAATCCATTACTAATTAATGCCCAATTGACGTTCCATTCGTGTAATATTGCTGTCCTTGAAATCTGATACATTACTTTTGTTCTGTATTTTGAGGTCATAATATGAAGAAGTTTTTTATCGCATTGTTTTTGGTTTTGTGTTGTAGCAGCGCCTGTTTTGCCGTCATGAAGATTAATGCTGATTCGCAAAGAAGAGGCTGTTGTTCTCATCACGGAGGGGTTTGTGGTTGTTCCCACGGAAGATCAGTTTGTTGTGACGGTTCTTACAGCCCGTCTTGTGGATGTGATTAATGAAAAACACTTTTCTTTCATTTTTGTGTTTATTCTTTGTGTCACCGGTTTTTGCAGCACATTCTTATCTTGAAAAAGAGTATCAAAATCATTGGTGCCAAATCAATAGCGGCGTTACAGAACACATTTTACCTGACAGCACTAGAGTTGACTGTCTCACAAAAGATTATGCCATAGAATTTGATTTTGCTTCAAAGTGGGCAGAGTCTATCGGACAGGCGCTTTATTACTCCCATTGCACAGGTAAAAAAGCAGGAGTAGTTTTGATACTTGAGAATCCGCAAAAGGACCAAAAATATTTAGACAGACTCAATGCTGTAGCAAAAACTTACGGGATAACTGTTTGGACGATAAAGCCCAGTGACTTGACGGTTTGTAAAACTACTTCAAAATTTTAGTAAAACTGTCACAAAAGAATTCGGCTCTATAAAAGTGTCTTCGTATTTTGAAATAATTTTCTCCATCGAGTCTGTTATGAACATACCTTTATGCTTTTGTGAAGTTGTAAATTTCAATTGCTGCTTAAATTCTGATTTGTTGACAAACCTTACAATAAAATCGTTTTGAGGGTTTGTTTTTATTGTTGAAACAAGAATATTTTCATTTCCTGTTGAAAATAGTGTTTCATTTCCCAGAGCTGCTTGTGCAAGAATTGTCGTTTCATAGAACTTTTCAGCAATTCTTTCAAGTTCTTCAATTTTCTGCTTAAATGCAATTGCGAACCTTGCAGAGTTTGGGCCAAGCCTTTGTAATTCAGGCGTTGGCAACGGAGGTCCTGCAGGAGTTCCGCGAGTGGGGTTTTTGGGGTTTGAGATGGTTCCTGTTGCTCTCAAAATGGTCAAGCTTAACTTATTCCTTGTAACCTCATATTCTTGAAGTCCTTCTGTAACAAATCCGATGTTTTTAACAAACAAACATTTTTGAAAAGGCGCAGTATTCTGTTTGAGTTCTGTTCCTCTAGGAGCCGGCACTTCTTTGTGAATATCGTAATCAGTGTCAAACCCTCTTGTGATATAACCCGACAAATCATCTGATACTGTTTTTTGAACAGGCTCAGGCATGTTAAATTCTGCTTGAAGAATGTGGTTTTTTGACTTGTTTTCCCAATCAATTATAAACTCCACAAAATCATTTTGATTTTCTAAAATTACATCTGTTTTCAAAATATGTTTTTTGGACGTCTTGGCTCTTCCATTTGGTTTTGAATCTGTTGGGATAGCGATTTCAAGGGTGATTTCTAAAATACTTCTTATTCGTCCGTTTTCTTTTATCTTTGTTTTAATCACTTTTGAATAAATTGACTTGTCGTTCTTTAATGCACCGAAATTGTAGCTGTCTCCAATATCGGCTCGGTCGGTGAATTTCAAAAAGTCTGAGTAATCAGTTTTTGTTGATTTATCGGTTAGAACAATCTTGCCTTCTTTAACTGCGAGTTTGATTTTTTCGTTTTCTATAGAATTTTCGCTAACTTTTAAGGAAGATGTTTTATTAATATCTTTTTCGTCAATTTTTTTTGTAGAAAATGGTTCAATATCTCTTATGTCTATAAGATATTCGTAAATGTCGGTATAGTCTTCCGTTATAGGGATTTGTCTGATGTCATAGACTTTTTTAAACGGAAAACCTTTCGTTTTGGAAATCATTTGGGCATTATATTTTTTATCCAGCTTCTTTTCTGTTGTGATTTTAAATGCACCTTTTTGTTTGAAGCTTGACAAGTTAAGAATTGAGATTTCATCCTCATTATAAATGTCTCGTTTTATACTATTTATGAGCGCGTTTGATGCTTCTTCAACTTTTAAGAAACGCATTATGTTTTCTCTATGCACTTTGTCTGTGCTGCACCCATAAATGCTGTCATGTGCATGGTTTTTAATTAGCTCTTTGTAAATGTAATCGACTTCGCTTTGAAAGTTTTTCGTGATACCCTTCCGCAATGCAA
>CAZIVG010000222.1:0-2591 GCA_964542595.1 uncultured Muribaculaceae bacterium
CTTGTGTAATCCAGTGTATTGTATCGAAAAGGTACCGTCTGTGCTTGTGGCGAATATGTTGTTGCACGAGATTTTTGAGATGCTTCTCTTTGGTTTTTGTACCAAGTTGAAGTTGAATAAGAGCTGCTTGAGTAGCTTTGAGATGAGGCGCTTGAAGAAACATTCGTCATCTGTTTCCAGCTGCCTGAATAGTTCCCGTTGTCATCGAACATTGACCCTGCAAAAACGCCTGTGCCAATCATTAAAATTGATATAGCAAGAAAATGTTTTACTTTGAACCTCATGTGTCGCTCCCGTTATATTTTACAACTTTTAATGCTTCTCTGAGTTTTTGGTTGCTTTGAATGTCATAAATCTGTCTCAATGCCCACTCACAGGCTGTTTTGTTTACATCTTCGGTGACAAAGCCCTGTTGCTGAGCGTTATCCAGCCCGTATTTTATTGTTGTGTGCATTTTGTGTGCTGTTTTGTTGTCCAAAAGATGGCAAGGGCGCTCGAAATAATCGTAAATTCCGCCGGAGTCTTTTTTCAAGGTGCGATAGAGCCTGCGAAGCGCGGATTGAGCATCGGAAAGTTCGTTTTTTAGAAAACTTAGCGCCTGCTCTTTTGTTCCGTGTCGGTAGACATAGTCTTGTGCCATCGTCATTTTGTCGCTGTTCAAAGGAGAAAACGAATAGTCCTCATTCTCATTGAACGCGTTTATATCAAAATTGTTTTTGATAATGCTGTTGATGTAATCTTCTGTTTCTTTTTCTTCTATCCCAAGACCTGCAGCGAGAAGCTTTTGGTCGCCTTGTTTTAAAAAAGAGTTTCTAATCGGCCGAAATCTCAAAAGCGGACGCTTCTCCAAGAGCATTTTGTAGTCTGTGCGATTCATTTTGAGGGTTTTCATATTATTTTGGGCAATCGAATAAAGAAAATTCAATTTTTCTTTTTCTTCAGGTGAAATATTTTTTATCCCCCCAGGAGCTTGAATTTCTTGTATAAAATTAAGTTTTATAGGCTCGATTCTCATTTTGAAATTATAGCACATGAGACGAATCTTTAAAATTCTGTTAGAATAATGATTATGCTGAAATTAGTAAAATCTGATATCAACAATTTTAATGAAATCTATGAAGATATGCTTTTGCAGTTTCCGAAAAGTGAACTGCAGGATTTTTGTGTTTATGAAAATTTGCTGAAAAAAGGCGACTATCTTCTTTTTCTGGCTAAAGACGATGGAAAAAACATCGGATATTTTCTTTTGTTTGAGGACAAGCCAAATAATTCGCTTTGGCTTGATTACATTGCAGTGTTTAAGTCATTCCATTCAAAAGGTTATGGGAAAACGATATTCTCTCTTTTGAAAGATTCTTTATCAACGTATAATGGGGTTTATCTTGAAGTTGAAAAGCCGGACCAAGAAAAACCTGACACGATAAGAAGGATCAGTTTTTATGAAAACCTCGGGGCAAAAAAACTGGATTGTGAATACTATTACCCGAACAAAGACGGATGTATTCCTTTGGATTTGTATTTCTTGGCCTTTGGCGAAAATGGTTTGCCGAAGTGTGACCAGGTAAAAGATACGATTCGTATGGTTTTTGACTCATTGCATTGTCATCTTGAGCATGTAAACGAGGTTTTTGATAAAATCGTTACTTAGCGGTTTTTTCCGGTTCGTTTTGAACCTTAACATTCTTGGGAATGGAAAAACCGAATGTGCAAAGTTGGTCTTTTTCGCTGCTTTTTGCATATATTTTGCCGTTATGAGAATTGATTATTTGCTTTGACAAATACAAGCCGAGTCCTGTGCTGGACTTGTTGAACTTTGCTGCGGGTGCTGTTTTGTATTTTTCGAAAACTTCTGTCAGGTTTTCTTTTTTTATATAATTACTGAAATTTTCTACGTTAAAAATGAGCATTTCTGAGTCTTCTTCTATTCTTATTGTGATGTCAGAGTGTTTGAATCCGTAAGTTATTGCGTTTGAAACGAGATTGACGACAACACGTTTTATCTGAAGCCTGTCTGCGAAAACCAAGTTGTTTTTTACTTTGGAATCAAAAATAATTTTTTGTCCTTTTTCGAAGGCAAGATTTGAAACTTCTTTGCAAGTTGTGTTAACTAGTTCGCAAAATTCGAATTCCTCAATGTTAAGAGTTTTTTCGCCATTGTCAGATTTGTAAGTGGCTAGTATTGTTGAAATCAATTCTGACATATAGACATTTGAATTTAGAGTTTGTTCTATCATTTCTTTCTGATCTTCATTGAGCGGCCCAAGTACTCCGTCAAGTAAAAGTTTCATTGCTCTTGTTTGTGCTGTTGTTGGGGTCTTAAGATCGTGAGTCAAAGTAGCAACGAAAGTTTCTTTTTGAGATTCGATTTCTTTTACAAGATTTATATTTTCAATAAGAACGATAATGCCTACAACATTGTGATATTTGTCTAAAATAGGAGATTTTATTATTCGGAACCATTCTTCTTTTTTGGTTTTGAAAGCAACACCCTTTTTCTCTTGGCAAAGAGCACATTTTTCTCTCATTATTGTGGCATCTTGCTGGTCAATATAATCTGAATATTCCGAATGATAGAAATCTCTTGATGTTTT
>CAZIVG010000223.1:0-2584 GCA_964542595.1 uncultured Muribaculaceae bacterium
TGAACGATGAGATTAGGAGTAGCATTCTTCGTTTGAAAGAGGCACAAATGAGGAGGTTGCGACCGTCGGAATTCGAGGGTGAGGCGGAGCCGATTTCTGATGAGGATTACGCAAAAATTTCGGAGTTGTCTGATTTTATTGCAGAACACATTAGAGAAGTTGGCAAAGAGCAAACTATTCTTGATTTTCAAGTTGGGTTGAATCTTTTGAATGATTACAAAAAAGAGTCTTTGATAGATTCAAAAATCCAACTTAAGGAAGATTCGGATTTTGGAGAAAAGACTTATGGGTCATTGATTGACGTGCTGTTCAATTATCCTGTTGAAGTTGTAAAACGCTACATAAAACTCGGTGCGGCAAACAACGCAATTTGGGCAACAAAAAACAACACAAATATCGACACTGACAAAAAAGTTGAAAATATTACGCAGAAATTAAATGAAAGGGGAAACTAATGGGAAAAACATTGTACGGACATGCTGTAAAAGAAAATGTAGAATACGAATGGAAATCGGAGCCGGGGGCTTGTGATGTTTGTCAGGGAATGAGCGGGGCTGTTTATGACTCCGCAAATGATATTCCCGACAGGCCGCACCCAAATTGCAAATGCTGGATTGATATTCTTGAAAAAGAAATGGATGAAACGATTACAGATCCGATTGAGATTCGCAGAGAGGAATACAAGGACAAAAAGCGCAACGAACTTGAGTTGGCGAAGCTTTTGGGCGATGCAAAGTCTTTGGAGCAGGAGATTGACGAATATATCAATAGAATCGATGGTCAGGACAAGGAAATTGAGCGGCTTGAAAATACTATTGATACGAGCCAACTTGAGCCGAAGGACAAGCAAAAGATATCTGAAGCCAAGGAGAAGATTGATTATGCGAAGTACAGGGGGGATAAAGCCAAGCAAGATGTAACTACTTTGAAAATTGAGATTTCAAAAACAGGAGGTTCAATTCAGGAAATTTCTAAATTGGAATTTGAGTTACAAAAATTGCGAGAAAATCTCGATAACATGGGGAAAATCCTTATGGATAAAAGTATTGAATTAGCAGGTATTTTCACTTCCATGCAAGAATCTGCTGCCTTATGGAAACTTTCGACCTCAAAATTTAAAGAAGGACTCGATTATATCGATAAAAACGGTAAAATCTTCGACAAAATGGACGACATAAAAAATGATAAAGTCAGAGATTTTGTTAAAAAGAAAGTCGAAGAACAATTACGGACAAAAGAAAGCAGAGGCGTTGTTTTTTATTCTGACAGTTCTTTGGCTAATAAAATTGTTGACTCCAATGCAATGAAAAAGTACATAGCTGATAATAAATCTAAATTCAAACCAGATTCGACACATGCAAATACCTCATTGGATTTTGGTCTATTGAACATAGATATGTATAACGCACTACATAAAGCCGATATTATTGATATAAAAATTGAAAAAGACGGAACATTGACTGCTAAAGTTATTGATACCTATGATTTCAATAAAAACAGCCAAAATCCATTAGTGAAAGCTGGCGGTCATTATCAAGAAAATGGAAAAATAGAAAACTATTACTCTATTACCTTAATTAAGATACCGCAATCAGTTTGGTCAAAATATTAAAGACTTTAATAGCCGATTAGTATAATATACTTTTCGGCTATTTTTTTATATATTTAGATTATGAATAAATTTGGATTTTTATTTTTGAATTTTGTATTGAGTTCGAATATTCTCAAGTATCCACTTTTCTTTTTTGTTTTTTTGATAATAGGAACAGACCACCCTTACTTGTTTAAATTCTTTCCTGATAATTTCTTTTTTTCAGCTTTAATCGTTTTTGGCATACCTTTGTTGGTTTTAGTTTCTTATATTTTGTTTAAAATCTTCATTTTTATAATTTTATATGAGAAAACAAAAAAAGATTCCTATTTGTATAAATTTTTTGAACGATTTAAAAATGATGATGATTTTCAAGAAAATGTTTTAATCAAGGCAATGTTTTCAGATATCATGTTTTTTATAGTTGAGGCATTGGTTTTGTATCTAATAAATCTTAAAGCTGATTCCTTATATAGCAAAACCATTCTTGACTTCATCGGAGCGACCGCTCTTGTCTGTATTTTATGTGGCACAGGTATTTTCTTGAGCTATTTTTCTTTAAGTGTTTGTCTGGGAAAAACGCAAAAAGATTTATGACTTGACCACCTATATATCTTTTTTCTTATTTCAAGAAAACAACAAACTTTAAAAGCTTTTCTAAAACTCAACAAAATCGACCCTTTCATCCCATACATTTTTTAGACAAAAGATTTGCGTAAAATCGCTCTGAAAAAATCCTTTTCATTCAACTTTTTGTGTATTTAATGACGAATGGTTTATCATTAAAATAATTATCTTTTTTCTTGAGGTTTTCTTTATTTGGTATCTAAAACTAAACATATTTCTTTTTATCTACAAAGCTGAAAAATTCTTTCCATATCTTCACAAGCTTTTTGACAGATTTTTAGAAGATAGTCGTTATCGAGGCATGATATTTGTTTGCATTTTTATCTTAGATTTAACTGTATGGTATTTATGTTCTTCCTTTGAATG
>CAZIVG010000224.1:0-2575 GCA_964542595.1 uncultured Muribaculaceae bacterium
ATCATCAGGAAGTTCATTCACCATCTTCATCAGGTCTTCGGGTTCGAGTTTGTTCATACATTTTACAATCTCGCCCTTGTCCAATTGGGTCAACGGCATAGTCAGGGCATTTTTTGAGAATTCCATGAATAATTTGTTGTCTTTTTTCGTCAATTCCAGAATCAAACCCATTTTTTCTTCACGCTCAAAGCATTTCAAAGCTTCCTTAAACTTTTCAGGTTCAAGTTGGTCTAGAAATTTAACAACCTGTTCCTGAGACATATTGAGGTTTTCTTGTTTTTTACCCGTTTGTTTATACAGGTATTTTTCCATCATTTTGTTTAATTTGTCTTCAGGAATAGTTTTGATAAAATCCAAAATCTGGTTTTTATCGAGTTTATCAGAATCGAAGAATTTGTTAAGTTCCTTTTCAGGAATCATCTTTAAAAACTGAGCAGGCGAAAAAGCATTGAACAGAATGCTGCAAATTTTGTCTTTTGGCAAATCGTATATTAAATTAAGGATTTTTTCTTTCGTAAAAAACATCAACCCCATCAGCAAATCTTGGGGTTCCAAAAACTGAACGAGATATTCAAGGTCTCTGGCACTCATATTACTCAAAATGGCGTATCTGTTTCTGGAGCTTTGGAGTTTAAAAAGTTTTATGAGTTCTTTAGGATCATTAAGGACTTTTTCCTGAAAAGATTCCGCTTTTGTGTTACCCTGAGCGGCTTCTGCCTCCATAATCTCATCGATACTTTTCGTGCCGTATTCGTTTATACGGGACGTACCGATTTGGAAGTTCTTTGTAAGATATGATAAATCGATATCCAATCTAATCATGAAATTTAAAACCTTAATTTTGCCAAAACTCTAATCCAGAGTCCCATTTCACCTCGAACCTTCGAGCCGAAATGTTCACTTTTTAAAGTGATACTCTATACTATAATAAACGGTTTTTTTAGAGAAATCTTAATATGTATTAAATTAACTGTAACGTTTCTTAATATTATAAAAACAAAAAGGCAATTCTTTGACAGTTATATACTTTATATATACAGAGAGATTTTAAAAGAAGAAATGAGAGTGAATTATGGACGTAAAATTTGGAATGTTACAGCAGATAAAAACACAAGATATTAAAAACAATCCGAAACTGCAAAACCTTCAAACAGAAATTAAAACCCAGACTGATATTTTCACACAGGCAAAACAAGATTACGATAAAGCCTCTGTGAATGACGGACAACAAGCAGGCGGTGCCCAACCCCAAACGTTTGCAACCCCGACAATGAGCGTTGACGAACTTCAAGACAAAATGAATGAGGCTCAAGAAAAACTTGAAAAACTGCAGGCAACACTTGCTCAAGAAACAAAAGGAAACGAAAAACCTGACGGGCAAGAAAATAAAGATGAAAAAAACAAAATCAAACCGGGAAATTTCTCAGGAATGATGGCATAAATAACTTTTTAGAAAAAACCCCGACCTATTAAAGTCGGGGTTTTTTATTATTAATTTTTAGGATTTCTAGGCTTAATTTCTGTCGGATGAGCGATTGAATCTCTCACCTTTGAAATAACAAAAGCACCCAATCCTGTCGCAACAGCTGTTCCTGCGTAAGTTAACCAAGCTTTTCCGTTGAATTTATTTAACGCTTTAAGTTGTTCCGCACTAATTAAACCTTTTGCGAGCTTAGCACCTTTAATGCTGGCTGCGCCCTCTTCCAGAATTGTAGGCAAAAATCCTAAGAAAGCAATTTTACCACAATTGTTTTTAATAAAAGTTGTAGCTTTATCAAACACACCTTGTGGTTTTTCCCCATCCGCTTTTTTACGTTTGAACAGTGCGGTCAAAAGGGCCAATGAAGTGAGAGCCATAAACGGCGCCCTTGTTTTCTGAAGAATCTTAGCAAAACCGCCAAAATGTTTGTTCATAGCGTGCCCCATCTCATGGAAAGCAGCAACCGACATTTTATCCTTATTTACTGCAATGATATTAGCTTTTGGAACAAAAAATGCGTTCTTTCCTTTTACGACCGAATCAGTCATTTGCCCGATTTTACTGTTTACTCCGTCCAATAACTGTTTATTTTTCGCAGCCATATTACGGACCCATTTGGGTAGGCATTTTTTAACTGCAGACGTTATTTTCCCTCTATTTTCAGCTGTGGCATCAATAATTTTCACACCTTTTTCAGCCAAGTCCGATCTAATAAAAGCCTCATCGATAACATTTTTGAAAACAGCGTTGCCCTCAGAATTCATATCTTTAAGGGCCATCATCATCGGCTTTTGAACAAGCTTTTGGCCACCTCTCAAAACTAATCCGCCTGCAACATTCGCAGCAATGACAGCTCCTGTTGATTTTGCCTTACCGGCCTTCTTGTAAGTTCTACCATCTTCGGTAACAATTACATTTTTCCCTAAACCTGCTCCAACATTACTGACCATGCCACGTTCCTTTCTTCATTGACCTACATGTCTATAAAGTCAAAAAGACGGAAAGCCTTGCTAGGGGGCTGTTTCGATTGTCACCACACTATACTATACTATCAGGCAGTATGACTGGGTTTGGTGCATATTGCACTACTTCAAA
>CAZIVG010000225.1:0-2561 GCA_964542595.1 uncultured Muribaculaceae bacterium
TGAGGGATCTTATTGTGAGGCGGCCAAAAATCAGTTTTCGTGTTTGATACCTGCTACAACACTTTCACAAAAGCCTTTTTCTACGGTAAAAAGCATAATTGAATATGTTCAGGGGAACGAAAATGCAGCCGGTGTGATTCCAATTGAAAATTCTATCGAGGGTATTGTCAGAGAGACGATGGATAATCTTTTGAACCTCAAAGATTCTGATGTCGTGATTACTGCGGAAACGGTTATTCCTATTCATCACTGTCTTGTTTCAAAATCAAGGGATATCAAGAAAATTAAGAAAATTATCTCTCACCCCCAAGCGCTCGCCCAGTGCAGAAATTTCATCACGAAGCATTTTGATTCTGATATTGAACAAATCGAAAAAGCATCGACTAGCAAGGCTGCTAAAGAGCTTTTGGACTTGGATGAAACCTACGCAGCGATTGCGAATCAAAGAACGGCTGAGTTGTTTACATTGAACCTGCTTGCGAAAAATATCAATGACGAACCGGATAACAAAACGCGTTTTGTGTTGATTTCTCGCTCAAAAACCACCCCTTCAGGCGCTGACAAAACAAGCATAGCTTTTGTTACAAAAAATCAGCCTGGTGCATTGGTTAAGGTTTTGAACGTTTTTGACAGTTTGAACATAAACCTTTTGTACATTGATTCTCGCCCGTCTAAGAAAAATCTTGGCGAATATGTGTTTTTTGTGGATTTTGAAGGGCATGTTGAGGACAATGCTTCACAAAAAGTTTTGGATTTGATAAAGCTAAATACGAACTATATTAAGTTAATCGGTTCTTATCGAAGATTCTAGCAAATTTTATTTTTACGGTTTTTCATGCATTTATGAAATTTCCGGATTTATTTAAAGGTCAATTTTTGCGATTGGCAAGAGAGACATCATCCAATCCCCAAGAAGCCGTAAAAGTCTTGTGGCGAGAAGTTATCGACTCTCCCAAGCAAATCTTGCCGAGCAAAGTTTTTGAACAATTCAAATTAAAAAACAATATTTTTGGTGATATTCTTGTGAGAACCGCAAAAACCGAGGGCGAAGGCAGATACAAGATATTGTTAAACAACAGTCTAGGCAAAGAGCTTGGGTATGAGGAGTTTTCTATAAATCCGCAAAACAAAAATATTTTTGGGTTTTTTATTAATGTGTCTAAGGATTATAAAAAATCAAAGTTTCGTTTTGGTGAATTGATGAGGCTTTTGAGTGTTATGGAAATGAATGAGAACAAGGCAAATCATATAAAAATTTATTCCAAAGATACTGCCGTATATTTTCATGCAAAATACAAATTCGTGCCTTCAATAATTAGTTTTGAAGCAAGAGACAAGTCTATTTTGACAGTTGCTAATGACCCATCACCGGCTTTTGTGGATTTGGCAGAAGAAGCTAAGAACCTCTATCAATCCATTGAGAGAACAAAAGACGATCTTGAAGCTCACAGAAATTTGTGCAAACCCGTTAATGCTTTGGTTCAAAGATATATAGAACGTGCGCTAAAAGAACCGAATCCTGAAAAGAACCATCCTTTCACCTGGGGTATGGATATGATTCTTACCAAAGAAAAAGTTCAAGAAAACAAAGAGTTTTTCAATACTTTATTTGAGAAGCGAGGAATTGACTACAAAATATGATAAACAAGATAGTTTCTTTCAAACAACTACCGATGATGAGGAGAGACGATATAAAAATCGTTTCTCCATATACTCTGCCGCAAAAATACGATGAAGATGTTTTTGTAAAAATTCAGCCTAATCAAGAACACGAAAATAGATTTGAAACCCTTATCAATGTCAGAGAAACAAAAAATCTTGCCAGAAACGAATTTTTAATAGACAAAGAGGAAAAAACTCTAAAAAATGCAGGCATGGATGTTTGGAGTACCAGGCAGAGAGGTAAAGGGCTCGGGGTCGTTCTTCATCTGAATAATATAATTGAACTTATGGAAAACGATTTGGACAAAATAGAGTTGTATTCTATGGGACAAGCGGTATTGTTCCACGGCAAATGCAAGTTTCAGCCTGCGTTGAGAGACAAGGACGATATAGAGACGGCTTTGCACACAGTGTCATTGAAGGATTATAAAAAATTCCCTCATATAGAAAATGTTGTTCAAAAAGCTATTGTTTATCTGGATGAAGTTCTTTTCACAGGGGGAGCATATTGTCTAAACGAAAAGAATTTAAAAAAAGCAAATGACATAGTGTCTGAGTATATTGAAACAATAAACACTCAAAAATTAAGCCCTCAAGAAAGAGAGGATTTTGGTTTTTCGAGTGGGTTTGATATGGTTTTGACAAAAGAAAAAATCCTTGAAAACAAGGATTTTTTCAATAGTTTATTTGAAAAATTTAAAATCGATTACAAAATCTAAACTGTACCTGAATTCCAGCTGTTAAGGTAAGCTTCTTGCTCAGGAGTTAATGTATCGATTTCGATTCCCATTGAAGCGAGTTTGATTTGTGCAATTTCAACATCAACTTCGTGAGGAAGCGTGTACATTTTGTTTTCAAGTTTTCCTTGGTTCTTTACAATATATTCTATACCCAAAGAC
>CAZIVG010000226.1:0-2542 GCA_964542595.1 uncultured Muribaculaceae bacterium
GTGATGAGGCCTTCAAACTCTATGAATCGGGGCTTTTTCAGTTGAATAATGCACATAACAAAAGGGCATCTAAAATAAGCTTGAACATGGACAATTTGAGTCTGAATCTTTTTGAGCCGCTACTCCATCCGTCGAACCGAGGCTCGGGACCCACATCGGAATATCTTCGAAACCTGATTAACAGTTTTTTGTTTCAAATGTTTTTCATAAAAGACTCGAGCATCCATCGGGATGTGCTTTTTGAGAGAATCCAAAAAGCTGCTGATTCGACTTCCACAAAGTATGTAATTATTGGTCACAGCTTCGGCGCAGCGGCTGCAGTAGATTTTTTAGAACAAAAAATCATCGACAGCCCCAAAAACAAAGAAAAATTCTTGGGGCTGATAACCTCTGCAGACCTTTCCACAACTGTGAATGCGAATTACTGGGCGAAAAGCCAAGGCAACGACCCGATTAAGAAAATTGCGGAATTCATTATAGAAAATGACAAATTCTGGATTTGTTACAACCACAGAAACGACATTGCCGCAATCGGGCTTCCAGAAAGGTTCACGGGCTATAAAAAAAGAGAAAAAGTCAAAGGCAAGGGCTTTATCGTTTCACTCACAACAAAATCAAAATTTCTGAATAATTACACAAGTGCGCTAAGGCTCTTCAACGAAGACAACGGAAAAATAAGGGCGCATTCGTGGCTGCACTTGCAAAGCGAGGATTTTGCAAACAAAGTGATAAAAGCTTACGAAGAAAATTACTTGAACTGAGCGGTTTTTAACAAATCCAAAAATCTCGCTTTTTCCGCATCGGTGAAGGCTCCTTTTTTTGCAAAATGGATGTGATAAATCCCTTTTTCGGTGTACAAAATTCGAGAGATTTCAGATTCTTTCGCGTTATCGAATTTCCATTCGTAGGTAATTTCGTTTGATTTTTGGTGAATAATTTTCTTTTCAAACGGCTTGTTAGAGCTTTTCGCCACCGCTTCAATCGCGCCTGTGTGGTTTTTGAAATATTCATCAAGCGTCGTTTTGTAATTGTCACTCAAAACAAAATACTGAATTACAGCAAGTTTTGTCCAATTGAGGTTTTTGATGTCTTCGCCTTTGAGTGAATATTGGATAACTCTGGATTTTTCATCTTTTTGGTCAAGCGACTTTTCCCAAGCTTTTGCATCCAACCCCAAAACCACATCTCCTGTAGGGTCGACAGGAACAATCGGGGTGAGGGAATTCTTCTTGTCGATGAGCATTTGTTTTTTAGCAGAGGCGGCCGCCCCTTTCGAGTCTTGGAATTCTTCTTTTGCAAGCCTTGCCGCATAAGTGTTTTGGGACAAGTAAGAGGATTCTTCGATTTTTATTTCCTTTAAAAGTTTTTTGTAATAAGCCTTTTCTTTCCCGCCCATTGAACCCAGTGTTATCGCGGTTTCATAGTTATCAATGGCCGAAACGTAGTCGTGTTGAGCGCGCTTCAAGTCCCCGTAAAAAACATAGGCATTCCAGCTATCTGGGAAGAGCCTGATTGCGTCTTGGAATGTACGTTCCGCCATGTTCTCATCTTTATTGTAGGCATAACTTGTTCCTAAAAGGCACAAAGTGCTGTAAGAGTCGGGTTTGTAATTCAACGCGTTGTTGAAATAGACAATCGCGCTTTCGTAATCTTTTTCGTTATAGGCTCGCATGCCTCTGTCGTATTCGTTCCTGAAGTTGAATGAATTTGTGCAGCCGCATTGGAATATTACTGTTACAAAAACAAAAAATATCGCTAAAAACTTTTTCATTTTTCACCCCGTGTTTAGTATAATTATAATTATATATTAAAATTAGTAAAAAGATTTCGTGAAAACAGCAAAAAAAATTTTTTATGTGTTTTACAATTCTGTGAACAACCATGGAGAAACCAAATGGGAATGTCTATAAATCCTCTTTCTTTTAAAGGCTTTTATGAAAACAAAAATAAAAGCGAAAAAACAGAAGTTTTTGGAGGGAAAATAGTGCCAAATCCTGTTGAGCCTGATGAAACAGAAGATTTTCCTCCGTTTGGCGGATCCATTAAAATTCCAACGCCCATAGAAGATGAATCAAAAAAATATCCGCCGCCGCTTTGTGGTTCGGTAATTCCCGGATACTTGGATCAGGTCAAAAAAGTGGAAAATCACAGAAAAGATGAAGAACCTGAAAAACCTGTCGGAAACTGCGATTTTGACTCTTGTGACTGGGATTCTTGGTTAGATGCTGACAAAACAGAATAAAAATGCTAAAATTCGAGAATGTATAAACTAACAACTGCTACGCTTGAAATAACAAGAAGATGCAACGCAAAATGCATCCATTGTATTGTCGATGCAGGCTGCGGCAAGAACGTTGAAATCGGCTATGAATTGTCAGTTTCTGAAATTATCAACTTTCTTCAAGACTTTTCTGACTTGGGCGGAAAAACTGTCACTTTAACAGGCGGAGACCCTTTCGTGAGGGAAGAATGGCCCTTGTTTTTACAGAAATCAAAGTCTTTGGGCTTGCAGACTGTTTTTATGACAAATGCTCTTGCAATA
>CAZIVG010000227.1:0-2519 GCA_964542595.1 uncultured Muribaculaceae bacterium
GATTCACAGCTTCAAAGAATTGTTGCAATAACTAGAGAACCGATTACGATTTTGTCAGAACTTACAAACGATACAAAATATTTCTTCGGAAACGATGTTGAAATCGAAGAGGAAGTCAAAGAAAACGTTTTGGGTACCGAAAACTCTCAAAAAGTATTGAAATACCTTGCTGAAGGCGGTTTGGACAAATGGAGTTTCGAGGATGAAGAAAAACTCCACGACGAACTCGGTGAAGCAAGAAACCTCTTTAAAGAACAAGGTATCAAACCCAAAGAAACAATGTGGGCAATCAGAGCTGCTGTTACAGGCAGAACTCACGGTGCAGATATGGTTGCGGTGCTTGTGCTTTTAGGAAAAGACAAAGTACAATCTAGAATCAAAAATGCTTTAGTATAATGCAGACTTTTTTAAGAAAAAACGAACGCGATAAAAGCGAAAACCTGATACTATTCTTTTGCGGATGGGCGATGGATGAAACTCCGTTTTCCTCGTTGAAGAGTGATTCAGATGTGCTTTTTGTCTATGATTATTCAGACCTTAGCTTTGAGTATGATTTTTCAATGTACAAGAAAATCACACTTCTTGCTTTTTCATACGGAGTCTACGCTGCAGGCTGTGCAAAATTGCCTCAAACATCTACTAAGGTCGCAGTCAACGGAACTCTTGTGCCGGTGCATGATGAGTATGGTGTGCCTGTAAAGAAATTTGCCCTATCTGAAAAAATGAACTCTGAAACAATTTCAAAGTTTCGTGCGAGACTTTTCGGCGGTGAAAGTGCTGAAAAACATCTTGAAATGTTTGAGAGAAATCTGCCAAATCGCACTGCAGAGAGTTGCACTAAAGAACTTACGGGAATGAAAAAAGTTTTTAAGACGACGCCCTTGCCTGAATTGGAATTTGATAAGGTTTATATTTCAAAAGGTGACATTGTCGTTCCGACAAAAAATCAAAAGAATTTTTGGAAAAAAGTTTCTGCTTCAAATATAATTGAATTGGAATCAGGCCATTTTCCATTTTATAATTACGAAAAATTTGAAGAGTTGATTTAGAATGTTGAACAAAGAACTTGTTAAGTTAAGATTTAAAAAAAGTATAGAAACATACAATGAATCTGCCGCTGTACAAAAAGAAATGGCACAATCATTAATCAACAAAATTCTTACAAATTGCGGAAGCGATTTTGCTAAAGTTTTTGAATTCGGGGTCGGAACAGGCTTTTTATCTAAGAAAATTTTAGAAAAAATAAAATTTCAGGAATACTGTGCCAACGATATCATTGAAGAATCCGAATATTGTATAAAAAATATCATAAACAATGCAAAATTTCTCTCGGGCGATATCGAAAAAATTGACATTAAGGAAAAATATGACCTTATTATTTCAAATGCAGTGATGCAGTGGATTTGTGACACTGATGAACTTCTTTTAAAAATTCACACGAACCTTCACAAAGACGGCTGTTTTGCCTTCACGACTTTTGGTGAACAGAACTTCAAGGAAATTAAAGAAACAACCGGA
This sequence comes from uncultured Muribaculaceae bacterium, assembly GCA_964542595.1. Taxonomy (GTDB): domain Bacteria; phylum Cyanobacteriota; class Vampirovibrionia; order Gastranaerophilales; family Gastranaerophilaceae; genus Limenecus. Next base: position 1,519 of record CAZIVG010000227.1, read on the forward strand.
GTTTCTTTAAATTATTTAAAATCAGAAACCCTTAAAGAAAAATGTGAAAAACACTTTGAAATCGTGCACTTTGAAGAAAGCACACAAATCCTGTTTTTTGAAACACCGCTGGATGTCTTGAAACACATAAAATTCTCAGGAACAAACGGAATCAAGAAAACGAATTGGACCGCATCGAAATTGAGAGATTTTGACAAATTTTACAGAAAATCTTTCAGCACAGGAAACAAAGTCATGCTCACTTACAACCCGATTTATGTAGTTTTGAAAGTAAAATAAAACTATGAAACAAAATCTTTTAAAAACCCTAGACCAAAAAAAAATCTTCAAACTCGTTTTGGGGCTGGGGAATTGTGATACAAACCAAATCGAGTCGTTGGTAAAAATTTATGCAACAGCCGGTGCAGATATGTTTGATATAAACCCTTCCTCATCGGCTGTTGAAGCTGTTTTTAAGGCGCTCAAAGAATCCGGATACGAAAAAGAAAGTTTCTTTTTCTCAATCAGCACAGGGGTTTCAGGGGACACGCATTTGCAAAAATGTATCATCGACAACGAAAAATGCAAACGCTGTGGGAAATGTATAAAAAAATGCCCGCAAAACGCAATTGTTTGGGATGGAAAATTCCCCAAAGTAATCAAAGAAAAATGTATCGGCTGCAAAAAATGCTCTGACTGCAAAGCAATTTCCTTCGGTGAAGAACAAACCGACATCGAGAAAATTGTTGAAATTGCTAACGAATACAAACTAGACTGCATTGAACTCCACGTTTCGACAAAAGAAATTCCCGACAAAGAAATCAAATACATTTTGAACCACTCAGACTGCATTTTGAGTCTTTGTTTGGATAGAAAATTTTACTCCAACGAACGACTGAAAAAATTAATAAACAAAGTCATAAAATGGAAGGGTGACAACAGATTCATCATCCAAGCAGACGGCGTTCCCATGTCAGGCGGAGATGACAGCTTCAATTCAACATTGCAGGCAGTTGCAATGG
>CAZIVG010000228.1:0-2516 GCA_964542595.1 uncultured Muribaculaceae bacterium
TTGCTTTATAACAAAAAACCTGTCGGGCTTTGTTTTACAAATATTACAGCAGGAAAAATCGCAAACATTCCTCTTATCGGGATGGGGCCGGAACATTGTTCAAAAGGTCTTGGAGAAGCTATGTTGTACAACTCTATGGCAAAGCTTTTTGCTATTTTCGGCGATTCTCTATCCGAATTAAACGCAAGCACGGAAACTGACAACTATCCTGCATTAAAAATGTACAGAAGGCTGGGTTTCAAAGAGGATTATTACTACCCACAAGCTTACAGACCTGTATAAAATCACTAAAAAAGCGGGATTAGCCCGCTTTTATTTAACTAATTTTAAAACTGAAAAAAGCCTTTTAGGGACTGTAACCAAAAAATCTTTTACAGGATTTCTCAGATTTTCACAAACATTGAGAATATTTTTATTTCCTGCACACAATTGCATTCCACCATGTGCTGACAAAAAATTCACCACACCATCTTTGGGGAGGCTTTTTAGTGCGCCCTTACCCTTTTTTCCCAGTGACAATAAAAATTCTTTAGCCTCATCAACAGGAACTGTCCCGTAATCTTTTTTAAAATAAGTTTCTGCAGCTCCAGACATTTTTTTGAGATTTTTTGTGCCTGTGAATCTTGTATAACCATCACCTGAAATATAACCACCTATAGTCATAGATAGACCTCCTATAAATTAAACTTTACCTTTGAAATTCATCTGCATTCTTTGTTTTGCGCTGTCTTGAATGTGAGAACCTTCGCCATAATATTTTTCTTTGTATATTTTCATAAGGTGAGGGATAATCACACCGAGGAACAAGCAAGATACACCCAGATTTGCAATCACTGATCCGACTTTGTAATATTTTGCTTTTTTCAAGAATGTTTCAACATCTTTTTTAGAAGCTTTTTGTGCTTTAACAAAGTCTTCGATGAACCCCGGAAGTTTTTTGACTTCATCAAGATCTATAAATTGATGCGGGTCAACTTTTCCTACTTCAGGTTTTGCAACTATTTTAAAGTTGTTGATAAACTGTTTTAAGATATTTTGTTTTGAAGCCTTAGATTCATCAAGAACTTTTATGATACCTGACTTTTTAGCCGCTTTGACGATAAGGTTTTCACCATTAGCTTCGTTGTATAAAAATTCAAAAATAGGTTTATTATTTTTAGCAGTCTTTGCATTCTTAAGCACTTTGTCGAACTCTTCAATGTGTTTGTCAATTTCGCCTTTTTGCATAGCATTTTTCAAAGACTCAGAGGTCAAGAACTCAACGTGAAGTTTGATTGGTTTTTTGAGCACTTTAGAACTGAAGGCCTCAATTCCTCTTTGTACATATTTTCCTGCAACATACATGAAGAACAGCAAACCGCCCTCTTTGATGGCATATTCCATTTTTTCATGCTTTGTTCTGCCCATGTAAAGTCTCTCAGACGTAATGCCTGCATCAACAATAAACATGTTTTTCACAGGGTCAAACATAAATCCTTGAAGGGTACTTGCTAACCCTGCACCTTTAAATGAAGGCTTGTTAGAAGGTTTTGCGGCTTTTTCACTTTGAACTTTGTCGTTTTGTTGCATTGAGAAAGATTTGAATGTCGGATTTTTTGAGAAATGTTTTTTGTATTGCTCTTCTTGAGCAAGTTTTCTCAATTCTTTCTTTTCAATTTGTTTGTCTGTATATTTCTGCTTAAGAATTGTAAGTGTAAAATAAGAAGCCAAGGTCAAGATAGTTGCCGCTGCGAATTTCCCGATAAAAAGGCCTTTGAAGAGTTTGGATTTGTTTTGCGCATCATTCATAGACTGCAAAACTTCAGGCTTATTGAGTTTTTGCGAGAATTTTTGTGCATATTTTTTTGCAACATCAAGCTGATCTTTATCACCAAGAAGTCTGATATCAACACCGGGATCCAATTTTTTAAGTTTATAAACAGACTTTTCAAAAGCCCATTTAAAAAACGGTAAACCGCCGAGCCAAATCGCCTGTGTGCCGAATTCGTCAATAAATCTGTCTTTTGCGTCGATTAATTTCGACTCTTTATCTTTTCCACCCTCTTTGTATGAATAAGCAGTCATACCGAGGCTGTTAACTATATCTTTTGTGGCTAGTGGGTAAAGAGAACTGTGGTCTCCAAACGTAGAAATTATTTTAAGTGACATTTAATCTTCCTTTATACACGGGGCAGTGTACTATAAGCCCCATACCAAGTTCATAACTAATACTATTTGAGCGTTTGCCCTTGATTGTGTATTTCGTCGATTATTAAACATTTGATTTTCTCCTTGAAATTTATTTAGTGTTTTAACGTTTCTGAATGTGTTTTTGTGCTTAAATTTACAGTTATTTTTATAATTTGTAACAATTAATTATTTAATTTTTACGAACAAAAAAGTCTTCCGAATTTTTCAGAAGACTTCACAAATTCTTTTCTATGCTCATGCAGCGCAAACCGCAATCTTTTCAAATTTGGTGAAGACTTCTAGTTAGTATAAAATTGGCGTTTTTGGTACTTTCTGATTCTCATTAT
>CAZIVG010000229.1:0-2470 GCA_964542595.1 uncultured Muribaculaceae bacterium
TTCTTTGGGGGAATGCCTCTTGTGGCATATTTGAATAAACTTCAAAGAGTTTGTGATTTGATTCTTCAGTAACTCTTTTGTAAATGTTACCGATACCTTGTTGTGTTTTGTCACCGTTTTTTATTATGTAAGCTGTTTCGTAAGTCTTTTCAAGAAGCTGCGCAGCCTCATCAACATTATAAAGCCTGTTTTTATCTACCAAAAAAACTCCTGCGATTCTTTCCAGTTCAGGCACATTTGTATATCCGTTCCAAGTGTTATTAGCAACCTCTCTTCCTATATTTTGAGCGCGATCAAGACGGAATCTCCAATATTCAAGCTTTAATTTTTCTTGCTGCTCAGATGATTTTTTCAATGATTCAATCAAATTTGAAATTGCCGGCTTGTTATCTTTATTTTCAACTGCTTTTTCGGCTTCTTCTTTGACTGCTTTTGCAGCAGGCTTTACATCCTTAAGCGGCTCAAGAACTTTTTGCTCAGCGGGAAGTTTTTGAGTATTTTGTTCAGAGACAATTACTGCATCTTCTGCGTCTTTTGCTGATTCTCTGACAGATTCTTTCAGAGTCAATTTAGGTTTTTTCTCAGGCATTTTTGTGACAACAAGTTCGCCAGCTTGAGAAGTATTTTGAGAAATTTTTTCAGGTGCTTTTTCAGCAACCTTTGAAACAGTTTCTTCTGCTTTTTTAGCAACATTACTTTTTGCTTCTTCAACAAATTCTCCGACTTTTTGACCTGCTTTTTGCGCATCGTCTTTAATCTTACCGAGATTCTTACCCTTTAATGACTTTGCGGCAAAAATCCCCAATCCTGCAAGTACAACAGCACCTGCGATGTATGGGATTTTTGATTTTGAATCTTTGTTTTCTGTCTTTTGCTCACCTGCATTTTGAGCAGCAACAGTTTGTGTATTTTTTGTTTCCGCGTTAAAAGACTGATTAATTCTGCTTGAAGAACTGAAACCCTTGATAGAATTTATCGGCATTTTTACCTCTCTTCTTGATATTTTGTGACACAGTAATTTTAACTATTTTAATGCCAAAAAGATTTTTTTTTGCTAGGCAATCAGGCGAAAATCGCGTAAAAGCAGGAATATCAAGAAATATTCGATTTCATATTTTGTAACATATATATAGAAAAATAAATTTATTGAAAAATAAACGAATATTACATAATATAAATGCATGGAAGTTTTTAATGAATTAAAAAATAATACGGATTTGTCCATTTGTTTGGGATTTTTTGACGGTGTTCATCAAGGACACAAAGTCGTTTTAAAAAATGCAGTAAATCTCGCTCATCAAAACGGGCTAAAATCTGCTGTTTTGACATTCAAAGATCATCCGCTGTGCTATTTGCAAAATCGAACCCCGCAATATATTGTTCCGTTGGAAGAAAGACTCAGAATAATTCAAGAACAGGGTATAGATTATGCTTATGTATTGGATTTTGATGAAGAAATTGCTGACTTGATAGCAAAAGACTATCTTCAAGACATAATCGTAAAACATTTGAATCCGAAATTTATTACAACAGGCTTCAATCATTACTTCGGGGCAAACAAACAAGGTGACTCTGTTTTTTTAAGAACTTACGAAAAAGAATTTGACTACAAGTTTTTTGAAATCCCGCCAATCACATACAATAACGTCTTAATAAGCAGTTCAAAAATCCGACAAATGGTTTCAGAAGGTGCGATGGAAGAAATTCCGAATCTTCTTGGAGAACATTTTTACGTAAAAGGTCGCGTAATCACAGGCAACAGAATCGGTCGCACAATTTCTTTTCCAACGATAAACCTGAAATACCCGAAAGACATAATAAAAGCATCACGAGGCGTTTATGTTGCACGTGTGAGCTATGACGGGTGCGATTTTAACGCGATGGCCAATTTGGGCAAAAGACCAACAATTGAAGGTTCTCACGGGCTTACACTTGAGGCGCATATTCTTGATTTTGAGGACAATCTTTATGACAAAGATGTAAAAGTTTCTCTAATAAAAAAAATTCGTGACGAAAAGAAATTCGACTCGCTTCCTGATTTAAAATCACAGCTTGTGAGAGACGAAAAAGAAGTGCGCGAATTCTTTTTAGACTTTTGCGCGCACTAGCTTTTCATTTAAATTTAAATTTAAATTTAAATTTTGTTTTTATTTTGTTTAGCCCTTTCTTTTCGTGCTAACAGCATTTTCAAGCTTTTCAAGGAACGCACTGAATTTCATCCCCTTGCTTGTATCGGCATTTTGGATGTCTGCCGCAAAGATTTTTGCTCTTTGAGAAGACTCAGCCTCCGGCATTTTTGAATAAACCTGAATTAAGGCATCACTTTCATTTTCGAATCTGTTCATGATTTTGTCGAACATATTTTTTCCGCTTTCTGGTTCAGATTTTTGATAGGCTGTCTTGTAAGATTCCTCAAGCATATTCGCAGCTTCGTGGAGATGGTTTTTACGAGTTTCATCTTTCATCCTCA
>CAZIVG010000230.1:0-2468 GCA_964542595.1 uncultured Muribaculaceae bacterium
TCAATATCACCTGAAATCACTTTCAAAAGAGTAGATTTTCCGGCACCGTTGGCACCAATTACCCCATAGCAATGACCCGGGACGAATTTTATGTTTATATCCTCGAATAAAGATTGGCTTCCAAAGCGGACGGTAAGTTTGTTAGTCGTTATCATATTTCAGTTTCCGTATTAGTGTAGTGTGCAATTAAAAACATCATTGCACAAATACGGAAGAATTTAAAGTTTCGTGCCCGAAGCTTTGTAAAGCGTAATATAGTCCACAAGCCTCTGCGCTTTTGAGTTATCCCTTTCCGATTGCAAAACTAAAAGGTTCTCTTGATATTGAATCATTTGAAGGTAAGACATTATTCCGGCCTTGAATCTTTCATTGATAAGGTTGAAGTTTTTTGCTTCCAATTTGTATTTTTTAAGATTGTTGTTGTCTTTTTCAGTGTCGTACTTAATCATGCACAATGCGTCGTTAATTTCTTGTAAAGCAGTCAAATCAGCTTGTTTGTAGTTCTCGAAAAGTTCTTCAAACTGAATTTTTTTGATTCTTAAATTGGCAGTGAGCCTTCCGCCCGTGTATAATTTTTGAATAGCAAGCACCCCCACAAACGCAGCAATACTCTGCCAGTCAAACAATCCGCTCAAAGTTGTGGAATTGTAGCCCGCAGAACCAAAAACAGGAATCGAAGGTAAAAACTCTTTTCGTGCAATTCTTACATCGATTTTCGCCTTTTGAAGTTCTGCCTCTGCTTTCATCAGGTCAGGGCGCATCAATGCAACGTCAGAGGAAATGAATTTCGGGATTTCACCTTTATACTCAAGATCATCAAAACTATTTCTCTTCAAACATTGTGCAGAAGAGGGGCTTTCGTCAATATAAACCGCAAGCCTGTGCAAGTATATCGCACGCTCTCTTTTGAATGAAGAAAGTTCAATCAACGCAATTGTATGAAGCTTGTCAGTGTTTGTCACATCATAAACAGAGGCGAGTCCGATTTTGTTTCGTTCTTTTGTAAGATCCATAATCTTTTCTCGGACTTGGACAATTTTTTCTTGAGTTTCAATTATTTTATCCAGTTTAATTATATTTATGTACAAAGACGCAACATCCGCCGCAACACTGATATAAGCGGCTTTTTCTTCGTATTCTGCAGCTTCTTGCTGTTTTTTTGAGGATTTCGTTTTGTCATAATTTTTCAGAAAAACATCTGCCTCATAAGCAGCAAAAAGGGGTATGTTATAAACATTTGTTCTTGAAGTATTAAATGTCAAATCACCTATTTCGTTGCCTCCGGCCGTTTTTATCCTAAAAAACGCTGGCGCCAAAGACAACATCGGCAATTGACCAGATAGTGTACTTTTGACCATTTGACGGTATTCTTCGCTTTTCAGCGCAGCTTTTTTCAAGTTATGATTTCGTTCAATCGCTTTGTAAATATAATCCTTCACCAAAGGGTCAGAGAAGTTGTCCCACCAATTTATGTTCACGGAAACAAGTCTGTGATCACAGACCCCGTTTTCATTCGCAGTCAGACTCAGCCTTGCACTTTTTTGTTGAAGTTTTTCATTTTTAATTTCTCTCAGGCTTGCGCTTGCCGGAGTCAGATTCAAGCAGACTAACAAAAACAGGGAGATTAATTTTCTTGGCTCAATCATAATTTTGCAGCTTCATCAATAGTTGTATTTTTGAATTTTGCATGTTAGCATAGCAATTGTTATTATGATAACAGTTATTATTGAAAACAAGCAGGCTTATATTGGAAAATTTTGTTAACAACGACATAGATTTGGGACTCGAGATTGCTTTGACCGCTTCGGCCTATCGCGCTTCCGGCATGAAAACGCTTAAAGCCCACGGATTTGATGATATCACCTATGAGCAGTTTGGTATATTATTCCTCCTGTCGCTAAGTGAGGGATTGTATCAAACCCAGATAGCTAATATATTGGGCAAGGACCGCCCGAACATTACCAGAATGATTGATATTCTGGAAACAAGCGGCTTCATCAGAAGAGAAAAGGACGCGAACAACAGAAGGATTTTGAAGGTCTTCCTAACTGAAAAAGGGCTTGAAAAAGTTGCCAGCGTGAAACCTTTAAAAGAAAGAATGAACAATACTCAATACAAAGGCATTAACGATGAAGAACTTCAGCTTCTCGTGAGATTGTTGAGACGAGTCAGAGAGAATATTGTTGAAGAATACAAACTAGAAATGTAACCAAAAGGGGCAAAAATGGAAGAGAAGAATATAAACGAGCAGGCCGCGCCTGAAAAAACAACAAAAACTAAAAGAGGATCTAAAAAGAAAAAAGTTGTCAAAAAAAGATTGTTAATCCCGTCACTGATTACAATTTTGGCTTGTGTCGCAGGAATGATTTATTTTTCCGGATTTGAAACAACTGACGACGCTTTTGTGGAAGCGCACATTGTGAGAATCAGCCCCAAAGTTACAGGCGTGATTGAGCAGCTTTATGTTG
>CAZIVG010000231.1:0-2426 GCA_964542595.1 uncultured Muribaculaceae bacterium
TGCTTGCAGTTGGCGCTTTCCCGAGCGGGCATGCCTCTTTTTCCACTGAAATGTCGAGTGTTACATCTGCTTTTTTTGCCAGAGTAGAATCTTTTTTACCTGTCATTGCGACCATTTTCACGCCAAAACGTTCGATTAACGGCAGAAGGTTCATAAGTTCGGCTGTTTCTCCGCTGTTTGAAATAGAGATTACAACGTCGTCTCGGGTAATTATTCCAGAATCGCCGTGAGTACTTTCTGCAGGGTGAAGAAAGTAGGACGGAGTTCCTGTTGAAGAGAGTGTTGCTGCTATTTTTTTACCGATGTGGCCTGATTTTCCCATGCCTGTGACGATAACCCGGCCTTTGCAGTTGAAAAGAATGTCGATTGCCTTTTCAAAATCTGCATCGACTCTGTTTTTCAAGTTCAAAATAGAATCCGCTTCAATTTGAAGTACTTCTTTTGCCAAATCTGAAATTGTGTTCAATTTATTTAAAGTTTGCAGCATATAATTTTACCCTCTCATTACTAAATTATATGATAAAAAAGCATAAAAAACTATTTGTTCATTAGATTCAAGCCGTTAAAAATGGCTTTTACGTTTGCTTTTAGTGTACTTTCATCTTTGCCTCTTGCAAGGATTGTCCCACCTTCAAGGTCTTCAAAATGAATCACGGTCATAGCAACGGCACCCGAGCCGAAAATTTCTCCATCCATCGCGTATTGTTCGTAATCGACAAGTTTTTGTGGGAATCCTGCGTTTTTAAGTGCAGACAAGCATGCATCCAAAGGGCCATTCCCTTCTGCGTTCATGTCAAAGAATTCTGTTTTGTGGAAGAATTTTAGGTTGAACAAGTTTTCAGTTAACTTTTCAAACGAAACAAGCTTGAAGTCGCCTTTGACGTTGAAAACCTCGTTGAAGTAGATGTCGATGATATTTCTTGTCGGCAGTTCTCCGACTTTTTCGGCGGCCTCTTTGACAGCCGGAGTTATTCTGACTGCCTCTTGAATCGTAATCGGATAACCTGCATCAGTGATTATTTCAAAGATTGCTGTTTTTCCGGATTGGCTTGTGAAGCCGATTTTTTCATCGTCTTTTCTTCCGATAAGGGTCGGATGAATTGGCCTGTAGGCACCTTTTTCCATGTCCTTTGTTTTTACTGCACCATCTTGGTGGATTCCGCTTCTGTGAGCAAGTGATTCCGGTCCGATTAAAGGTGCTTTTTCTGCAATTTCCACCTTTGACATATCTGAAACAACAAGTGCAAGTTCATAAATTTCACCCAAATTCAAAGGTACATCAACTCCGCTGTTGTGGAGCGCTATTGCAACTTCATATAAATTTGTGTTGCCTGCACGTTCACCAAGCCCGTTCAAGCAGCATTCAAGCTGTGTTGCCCCTGAGAAATAGCTTTCCACTGTTGCTGCAGTGGCCATACCCAGATCATTGTGGCAGTGAACGGCTATTGTGACGTCCTTTGGCAATGCATTGTAAACATTTTCGACCATATCTAAGAATGTTTTTATTCTTGTTCTTTCGACTGTGTTCGGAAGGTTGATTGTTGTTGCACCTGCTTTTACAACCTCTTGAAGATTGTCAATTACAAAATCGAGATTTTCCATGCAGTCGCCGAAGTGTTCCACAGAAAACTGCACTTGGCCGTTTTTGCCAATTGTTTTGAATCTTTCTTTTGCAAAGCTTACCGCTTCGATGGCATATTTTTTAACTTCTTCGGGTGATTTGTTCAACACATATTTCATGTTGAAAGGACTCATCGCGATAAAGGTGTGGAGTCTCGGTATATTTGCATCAATAATTGCATCAATCCCTTTTATAATGTCGCTTTCAACGGTTCTGGCGAGCGAGCTTATGACGATTTTTTCGGGTGCGATTTGAGAAAGTCTCGACACGGCTTCAAAGTCCATTTCGCTTGCTGCCGGGAATCCGGCTTCGATAGCCTGTACGCCAAAGTCACAGAGTTTGTTGAAAATAAATTCCTTTTCTTTTAGATTCCACGGTTTTTTGAGAGACTGGTTGCCGTCTCTGAGCGTGATGTCATAAAAAAAAGGTTGTCTGGTCATGGTTTCTCCCGTGTATAATTACAATTACATTTAAAAGGTGAACACAATGGCAGCGGTTTTGAGTCGGAGACAATGTGTGACACTAGATTGGATTATAGCAATTTTTTATATAAAATTGCAACAAAGGTGATATAATTAAAAGCAGGAAACAACGCGGAGTTTGATTTGGATACTTACAAATTTTTAAAACCCTCAAATAAACTTGAAATTATTGCTGATAACAAAAGTTATTTTTGCACGATTTATTATGTTGAAAATGAAAAAATAACCGTCTTTTTTGATCACCAGACAGACCTTCCCGAGAAGGAAATCGAAATTAATATTTATGCAGAAAATGGGGTTTACAATGCGACGAGCAGGATTAT
>CAZIVG010000232.1:0-2403 GCA_964542595.1 uncultured Muribaculaceae bacterium
GTTACTTTCATGGATTTCTTTGGACTTCCTGACAGGTACAATGATTACACCAATCCGAAGAATTCGAATAACTGGAAGTTAAGACTTTCAAAAAATTATCAAGACGAATATTACAAAACTCTTGAAAGAACAAAACATGATGACGGGAAAGACCCGACTTGGTGGAATCACATCCCGATGAACATGCCTGAAATCTTTAAGCGTGCTGTAATTTCAAAAACACTCAATGAAGGTAAAGATATTGAATCTGTGAGTGATTTAATCGACAGACTTGATTACTACGAAAAAGTTTTGTACGAACCTGAAAATGTTTGATAAATCGTTTGTTTTATTTTGGGAACTGATTCTTGTAAACAACTTTTTTTGCATCAACTTTGTTGTGCGCACCAGAGCCGTCTGCAAAAAGAGCGTCATTTGCTTTGACAGTGCCGTGAGCGGATGAGTTGTTTTTGAATGTTACATGTTCTGCGTCCACGCTTTCGATCAATCTTGTGTTGTCAAAAACGACTGTGTCATTGCCGTTTCCGCCTTGCATTGTTCTAACAAACGAATCCTTAACAAGGAGTTTGTCGTCTCCGTCTTTTAAGTCGATATCGCCAAGCATTCTTACGTTTGTGAGTTCAATGTCGTCTGCTGCATTTGTACCTTTTATGCCGCCGCTTAGGATATTTCCGATTTGGGTTTTGTTTTCTTTGTCAATTTTAATGTATCCTGCTTCGCCATTGCTTGAAAATGCACGAATAATATTTATTGTCACACCGTTTTTCAGTTCGACGTAGTCTTTTCCATCTTTTTGATAAGCACTTTTTATGTCAGCTTTGTTTACATTTACACCGCTGATTTCTGAAAAACCGCTTGGCATGATTTAATACCTCATTTTAATATCCTTTTAATATAAAGGTTAAAAAAGAGGATGAATTTCATTAAATTGAAAAACTGTTACAAAGTTAATATTCTAAACCGCGAAACGGAAGTGAACGATGTCGCCGTCTTGAACGACATATTCCTTACCTTCAAGACGTGTTAGGCCTTTTTCTTTGGCAGCAGCATAAGAACCGCATTTGATGAAATCTTCATAACCCGTGACTTCGGCACGGATAAAGCCTTTTTCAAAGTCCGTGTGAATTACGCCTGCCGCTTGAGGTGCTTTTGCTCCTGCCGGAATTGTCCAAGCGCGAACTTCAATTTCACCTGCTGTGATGTAAGTTCTTAAATCCAAAAGGTGGTAAACCGAACGAATCATACGCTCAATGCCTGAACTTTCAACGCCGAGTTCTTCGAGATAGTCTTTTTGTTCTTCTTCACCGAGTTCAGAAAGTTCTGCTTCGATTCTTGCAGAAATTACAACAACCTCTGCATTGTGAGTTTTTGCGTATTCTTTAACCTTTTCTACATAAGCATTACCTGTCGCCAAATCGGTTTCTGAAACGTTTGCCGCATAAATAACAGGTTTTGTTGTCATCAAATGGATTTGCTTCAAAAGAGGCATTTCATCTTCCGTAAAATTGTCTTTGACGTTGATAAATTTACCTTCTTCCAAAAGTCCCAAAAGTTTGTTTACGATTGCCAATTCTGCAACAGCATCTTTGTCGCCTGTTTTTGCAATTTTTGCTAATCTTTGTTGGCGTTTCTCTAGGCTCGCCATATCAGCAAGTGCCAATTCTGTGTTGATTGTTTCAATATCATCAATCGGATCGACTTTGCCTGAAACGTGGATTGTGTTGGGATCGTCGAAACATCTCACAACTTCAATGATTGCGTCTGTTTCACGTATGTTTGCGAGGAATTGGTTTCCGAGTCCTTCGCCTTTGCTCGCACCCTTAACCAAACCCGCAATGTCAACAAACTCAATCGCTGTAGGGATAACTTTGTCTGTTTTTACCATTTTTTGCAAAATGTGCAGTCTTTCGTCAGGAACGGCAACGACCCCGACATTCGGTTCGATTGTGCAAAACGGATAGTTTGCGCTTTGTGCGTTGGCTGTTGAAGTCAATGCGTTAAATAATGTTGATTTACCTACGTTTGGTAGTCCGACGATTCCTGCTCTTAACAATTCTTTTTCCTCTTCATAATAATCGTATTCTTATCGTACGAAAAACACGCGGTATTTACAATAATCGTGCTAAAATAATTTCACAGGAGACGATATTATGAAACGAGCAATTATTTTAGTTATAGATTCAATGGGCTGTGGTGCAATGCCTGACTGTGGCGATTATAAAGACATTCCCGAATGCAACACGCTTTGTAATGTTGCAAAGGCAAACGGCGGTTTGAATCTGCCGACAATGCAAAAAATGGGGCTTGGCAATCTTGGGGACGTTATGGGCGTGAAGCCGGAAAATGAAACGATTGCTCAATATGGCATTATGCAAGAAGTCTCAAAAGGAAAAGACACAACAA
>CAZIVG010000233.1:0-2348 GCA_964542595.1 uncultured Muribaculaceae bacterium
TATAATCGGATATATTGTTTAAGGGGCTTTATGCTATAATGTTTGAGAGAAAAAGAGGTAGAATTTTGAAAGTTAATTTTAGTTTTAAAAAATATCTGGTCGTCTTGTTCGCGCTTGCCGCGGTTTTTGTAACAAGTTCGATTTCGAATGCGGGTAACGTTTTTGCATCGTCGCCTTTGCAGCTTTATGAACAAGTTTGGAAATTGGTTAATTCAAAATACGTTGACCAGACCAACAACCAGCAGGACTGGAGAAAATGGAAAAATAAATACGACAAAGTTATCAAAACTGACGAAGATTCTTATGTTGCAATCCAAACAATGCTTGCAAGCTTGAATGACCCTTACACAAAGTTTCTCGACCCGAAAGAGTTTGAAGAAGAAACCAGTTCTATCAAAGGTTCTTTGAAAGGGATTGGGGTTCAAATCGGCTTGAGAGAAGGAAAACTTGTTATCATTGCACCGATTGAAGACACTCCGGGTGAAAAAGCAGGACTGCTTTCAGAAGATGAAATCCTTGAAATTGATGGCAAATCAACAAAAGGTATCACAATCGACAAAGCTGCGGACCAAATCAGAGGCGAGGAAGGGACTTTTGTAACCCTTTTAATTAAAAGAAAAAATCAGCCTAATAAGGAATACAAAATCCAGCGTGCAGAAATCGAAATCAAATCAGTTTCCACAAAAATACCCGAGACAGCAAAACTTGATGACTCGGTGGGTTATATCAGATTGAGTTCTTTTATAAGTAAGAATGCAACGAGTGAATTCCAAAACGCACTCAACGAATACAAATGTAAAAAAGGCTATATCATTGACTTGCGATCGAATCCGGGTGGATTGTTAAGTAATGCGATTATGATTTCGGATATGTTTTTAGACGGCGGAATCATTGTCAGCACCGTTGATAGAGACAATTACAAAGAAACAACGAAAGCAACCAGAAAATATGTCACAGACAAACCGATTATTATTTTGATTAATAAAGGTTCTGCTTCTGCGAGTGAGATTTTCTCCGGCGCGATGAAAGACAACAAAAGAGCTTTGCTAGTGGGTGAAAATACCTTCGGTAAGGGTCTGGTACAAGAGGTTAACAAACTCATGGGCGGTTCAGGTGCGAACATCACAATTCAAAAATATCTCACACCGAACGGTACGGATATCAACAAAAAGGGGATTGCACCGGATGTTACGGTGGAATTGACCGAAGAGAACATCAAAAATAAAGACGATGTTCAGTTGAAAAAAGCAAATGAACTTTTGGTCCAAATGATTAAAAATCAGGCAGTGGCAGCAAAATAAAATCTTTCAAAAAACCCTTCACAACTGTGAGGGGTTTTTTAAGGCATGTCATTGCGAGGAACTGAGTGACGAAGCAATGACAATAAAAGACTAACTTCTTTTTTTAAAAACTATGTCGTATCCGAGTGTGTCAAGAATTTCTTCAACTTCGGAATGTTTTATTGAGCCTCTCAACAACTTTTGAGAAATGCTGTCAGGGTTTATGTTTTTCCCTTTTTTCTCAGATAGCATTTCAGCAAGTTCTTTTATAGTCAAATCTTCATTGGTTAATATATTTTTTATTTGTTTTCTTATTGTCATGAATATATCCTTTTTAATAATTATCTTATATTTTTGATAGTTAATTGACATTAATAAAGATTTATTGTAGGATTTACGTTATAAACAATAGAAAACATTTATAAATACAATATTTTGTTAAATAAAACTTAATAAATAAGGATTGCAACGTAATGAAAAACGAAAAAATGAAGCTTCTGAAACTAGAGTTTAAAAAACTCTTCGAAAAACTTGAAAAAATTATTAAATCAACAAATCGAGAAAAATCTATGGAAGATGTCATTGATGTGGTTCAGCTTTCCTATTTTGTCTATCACAGAATCAATGACGACATAAAAATCGTAAATAAATTGTAATTAATTAAGCATTGTAAAGCTTTATTTGACCCCGCTTTTCCTTTGAATTAACATGTCCATAACCCCGAAGAGTAACTCGGGTATTTATGCGCAATTGAATATGCGTGAAGAAAGGGAAAAATAAAAATGGCATCAAAAAGATTTTTATTTACGTCTGAATCTGTTACTGAAGGACATCCTGACAAAGTATGCGACCAGATTTCGGATGCAATTTTAGATGAATTTCTTACAAAAGACCCTCAATCCAGAGTAGCGGCAGAAACTACTGTTACTACAGGCATGGCCCTGGTTTGCGGTGAAATTACTTCAGACTGCTACGTTGATATTTCATCAGTAGTCAGAAATACAATTAAAAGACTCGGTTATGCAGGCGCTGAAGGCGGCGGTTTTGACTACAAAAACTGCGCTGTTT
>CAZIVG010000234.1:0-2316 GCA_964542595.1 uncultured Muribaculaceae bacterium
TATCGATGCAACAATCAAAACACAACTCCCAAGGCTCGGGCCTTTCATTGAAGATATTCAAAAAAACATTGCAAGTATCCTCAACCTTGATGTAAAACAAGTTTCAATCAAGGCGAAATCTATGGAATCAATGGGCCCAATCGGCGAAGGCAAATGTCTTGCGGTCGATGCAATTGTTTTGCTTCAAGAAATCAAAGTTTAATTTTTGACGAGTTCTTGTAACTTTTCTTTATAAAACCCGATAATATCAACAAGCGCGTGAAGAGTCAGAGCAGTGATTTCGACCTCTTCTTTCCATTGGTTATAAGAACACCTTAGCGGGAACGCAACCAATGGATTCGTCGGAAAATCGCTGCAAATCTGCGGCCTGTTTTCATAATCAGTGCAAAGTCCGTCATCACCAATCTTTGGGCAATGGTAAAAATGGATTTCGGCGTCATATTCGAACTTTTTTTCTATCAAATCAACGTAATCGGGATAAATCTCTCTTGCGTCATCTCTGTTTTCATAAGGAATAAAAATACTGACAAAGTCTTTTGAGAATTTGTCTCCGTTTTCGGCTCGTTTGCTCAACTCCTCAAAAGAGTACTCGGAACTGGCCAATCGACAGCATGAAGCACAACAGTCACAAGAAAAATTGTTTTTTTTCTCATCCACAGTTTTGATTTTTTCATAAACATCTTTTGAGATTTTGTTCACAAGCAAATCCAAAGCCGCTTCCTGCCAAAATCGATAACGGCATTCTGCCGGAAACTCTTGAAAAACACTGATTTTGTTAAAATCAATGTCGCAATCACTTTTACATTTGCTGCACAAAGTTTCGCGCTTCAAAGCATTGATTTGTCTATCGATGGCATCTTGAGCATTTTTGAAAAGTTCACGATAAAGCTTTTTTGTTTTTAATATTTCGTTTTGTAAGGTATTCATTCTAATAATATAGCACATTAAAAACAATTGATATAAAATAAATAAACAAGGGCGGGGAGAATATTTTGAAAAGGATTCAGCAATTATCAAGACAACTCATAAACCAGATTGCGGCGGGCGAGGTTATCGAACGCCCTGCTTCGGTTGTCAAAGAACTTGTTGAAAACTCCATTGACGCAGGCGCGCAGGCCGTCGAGGTCGAAGTCAGCAACAACTGCCTTGACATAAGAGTTTCAGACAACGGCTCAGGCATCCACCCCGATGACATTGAACTTGCGTTCTCAAAACATGCCACAAGCAAAATTGCCTCATCAGATGACCTTTTCGACATCCACACAATGGGGTTCAGAGGTGAAGCGCTTGCCAGCGTAATTTCAATCGCCAAAGTTACCTGCAAAACCAGAACAAAAGACTTTGAAACAGGAAAAAAAGTCGAATGCGAAGAATCTAATGTAAAAACCTCTCCTCTTGGCTGCGCCATCGGCACAACAATGGAAATAAAAGACCTTTTTTATAATACTCCTGTTCGTCAAAAGTTCTTAAAATCAGACAGAGTAGAACTTGCATACATAGCAGAAATACTGCAAAGCATTGCTATCGCGAACCCTCACGTTTCAATCAGCCTTATAAATGAGGGTAAAAATCCGATTAAAACTTCAGGCAGCGGAGACTTACTGTGTGTTTTGACAGAGATTTATTCAAACTCAATTGCAAATGAATTAAAAAAAATCAATAAATCCGATGAATTATCCAAAATTAAAGTCAGCGGATACTGTTCTACGCCCGAATTTACGCGTTCAACGAAAAAATCGATTTATGTTTTCGTAAATAACAGGGTTGTGAAATGTCCTGTAATCTTAAAGTCAATTGACACTGCATACAAGAATATGCTGCCGAGCGGGAAGTATCCTTTCGTTTGTTTAAATCTGGAACTTTCGCCGAAAGATGTTGATGTTAACGTTCACCCGACAAAAAAAGAGGTTCGTTATCAAAATCCGAATCAGATTTTCAACTTCATTTACAGTTCAATTCTTGATGCACTTTCAACCTTCAAACAAATCGATACTCCGAAAAATGACGTCGTGATTCCGTTTGGGAATTACAACTCAATCAGTGACGGAATAATTCCCGCTTCAAAATATCCTGACACGCCTTCTCTTCAATCTGCGGAAGAAGAGGAAGACACAGTTTATGTATCTCAGCAAAAATTTGAAGAAATTAAAGAAAAAAATGCCCGCCAGTTTGAACTCGATGTAAAACAGATTGATTTGGACATCCAAAAAACGGCTCAAATTGAGGAAAACATAAACATCATCGGACAGTACAGAAACACTTACATTTTGTTTGAGGAAAACATAAACATCATCGGACAGTACAGAAACACTTACA
>CAZIVG010000235.1:0-2282 GCA_964542595.1 uncultured Muribaculaceae bacterium
TCATATAATCAACGCAAACAGCCTTTTCAGCCATAACTTCTTTCGCTACACGTTCAGCAACTGCTTTGGCTTCTTTAAGTTCGTTCACGTGTCCGATAAGAGGAATCATGATTTCAGGTTTTACATCAAGTCCTTCTTTTTTCAAGTCGCAAGCGGCATAGAAGATAGCTCTGACTTGCATTTCGTTGATTTCAGGATATGTAAGACCCAAACGGCAGCCTCTGAGACCCATCATCGGGTTAGATTCTGACATTTTTTCTACAAGGTGAAGCATTTCTTCATCTTTAGCAGCATCTTGATTCAAGGCTTTTTTCGTAGCCACTGTTGCGATTAATTCTTCTTTTGAAGGTAAGAATTCGTGAAGCGGCGGGTCTAAAAGTCTGATTGTCATAGGTTTGTCGCCTAACGCTTTGAACATATCATAGAAGTCTTTATATTGCATTGGAAGAAGTTTGTCCAAAGCATCTTTTCTCGCTTCAGTTGTTTCAGCAATAATCATTTTTTGGACCCAAGGAAGTCTTTCAGGATCCATGAACATGTGCTCTGTTCTGCAAAGACCAACGCCCTCAGCGCCTAGTTCCAAAGCTTTCGCAACATCTGCAGGTGTGTCTGCGTTTGCACGTACACTCAAAAGTTTTACTTCATTAACCCATTCAAATAGTTTTTTGAAGTTGTCGTCCATTATAGGAGGAATAAGGTGCACTGCGCCTTTCATAACTTCACCGGTACCACCGTCAAGAGAAATCACATCATCTTTGTGATAGACCGCGCCGTCAGCAGTGGTCAATGTTTCATTTTTCAGGTCAATTTTCAAATCTTCACAGCCTGCAACACAAGGTTTGCCCATGCCTTTTGCAACTACTGCCGCGTGAGAAGTCATACCGCCTCTGAGTGTCAAAACACCTTGAGAAGCAATCATACCGTGAATGTCATCAGGACAAGTTTCGATACGAACGAGGATAACTTTTTCACCCTCTTCACCTCTTTTTGCTGCTTCTTCGGTATCAAAAACGATTTTGCCGACAGCCGCACCCGGAGATGCCGCAAGACCTTTAGCGATTTTTTGTGCCTCTTTTTTGGCAGCAGGGTCAAAGTCCGGAAGCAAAACTTGATACAACTGGTTAGGGTCAACAAGTTCGATTGCTCTTTCTTTTGTAATGATTCCCTCTTCAGCCATTTCAACTGCAATTCTTACAGAAGCTTTCGCGGTTCTTTTGCCGTTTCTTGTTTGCAAGATGTAAAGTTTTCCTTTTTCGATAGTGAACTCCATATCTTGAACATCTTTGTAGCCTTGTTCGAGCTTTTTCGCAATATCAACATACTGTTTGTATTGCTCAGGCATTTCTTTTTCCAAATCAGAAATTTGATGAGGAGTTCTTATACCGGCAACAACGTCTTCACCTTGTGCGTTTGTCAAATATTCGCCATAGAAGAGGTTTTCACCTGTAGATGGGTTTCTTGTGAAAGATACGCCTGTTGCGCAATCATCACCCATGTTTCCGAATACCATTGTTTGAACGTTTACGGCAGTACCGTAGTTGTGGTCAATTTTGTAGTGGTTTCTATAAGCAACCGCACGAGGAATATTCCAAGAACGGAAAACAGCCTCGATAGACTCTTGTAATTGAACATAAGGGTCTTGGGGGAAATCTTTTCCTGTTTCAGATTTAATTAAATCTTTGTAAGGCTGAATCAGTGACTCCCAATCTTCTGCAGTCAACTCGGTATCGAGTTTTATACCTTTTGCTTCTTTAATTTTTTCGATGTATTCTTCAAATTTTGATCTTTCGATATCCCAAGCAACTGAACCAAACATCGTCAAGAAACGTCTGTAAGAGTCATAGCAGAATCTCGGGTTATTTGTCAGTTTTATCATGCCCTGAACTGTTTCATCGTTCATGCCGAGGTTCAATATAGTTTCCATCATGCCGGGCATTGAAAGTCTTGCACCTGAACGAACAGAAACCAACAAAGGATTGGAAGCATCACCGAATTTTTTACCTGATTTTTCTTCAACCTTTGCCAAAGCTTCTTTTACTTCATCCATTAAGCCATAAGGCATTTTATTACCATTGTTGATGTAATTCATACAAGTCTCTGTGGTAATTGTCAAACCCGGAGGAACAGGCAGTCCAAGATTAGTCATTTCAGCGAGGTTTGCACCTTTTCCGCCAAGCAAATCTTTCATTGAAGAATCGCCTTCTCCAAATAGCCATACTCGTTTTTCAGTCATAGTTTGTCTCCTTTTAATAAACTGAGTATATTCGTTTTTTATTGTTCAT
>CAZIVG010000236.1:0-2282 GCA_964542595.1 uncultured Muribaculaceae bacterium
ATTTGTGAGTTCATCATAGTTGCAACAAAAAGTCCCGCAGCATTATCTGCCGCAGAATTAATCCTAAATCCTGTGGACATGCGTAGCAGAGACGTGCTTAATGCAGACGTTGCATTAGACAAACTCCTATTTAGCATCAGAACAGATGCATTGTAGTTTGAAGAAATCGTCATTTCTTTTAGATAGTTATCCCTAATTTCACAAACTGCCTGAATCCTTCGACAATTTGCCTTATTCTTATTATTAAGGATGAGAAATCTATTTGAAACCCCACAAAAGTATTTAAAATCTCAAACTAAAGTCTAAAAGTTTTCATACTCAAGCACTAAAAAATTTGTTTATAAAGCCCCAGACGCCTTTTGAATCTTCGTTTTTCAAGCATTCGTCAATATCTTTTACTGCGTCATAATTTTCACTAAAAATATTAGTTGATTTCTCAACATTCTCTGACCTTAGCAAAGGCTCTGCATCTTTTGGGATATAGACCCCTCGAGTCTTGCTTGTGTAATTGTATTTGGCAAACGGATTGTAGTAGTTTGCGGGATTTATCATCATATTGTTATTCATAATTCTTTTATAAGGACATTTTTATTCGGGTCAAAATTCCTTTTTATTAATTTACAAAATTTAATATATTGCTTATAATAGTAATTATGGAAGAGTTAAACTTAAAATGTTATGCGCACCTCGGTGATGCGGTATATGAAGTTTTTATCAGAGAAAAAGTTATTCTTCTGACAACAAACCTCGGAAAAATGCACAAAATCAACACATCGATGGTGAGGGCATCTTTTCAGTGTGAACTTTTGAACATGTTGGAATCATATCTAACGGAAAAAGAACAAGACTTAATCAGACGTGGCCGAAATATTCCCTCATCCTCGGCAAGACGGGTAAATCAATCATTGCACAGACTTGCAACAGGATTTGAGGTTTTGATAGGCTATTTGCACCTGCATGACGGAGAAAGGCTTTTAAAAATTTTCAAGCTCATTTCCGACTACATCGATAGCAAAGATCACATAATTTATGAGAAATAAAAAAGACCGCAAATTTAACTTTTGCGGCCTTATTTTTATAAATTTGAGTTTATTGGAAATATTTGAATATGCTTGAGATTCCTTTGTCGATGCCTTTTTCCCAGCCTTCTAACTGAGTAGCATACATCTTTTGTCTTGTTTCGATTTGTTGTTTTTGAATATTCAAGCCCATTTCTTTTGTTTGGATTTGTTGAAGCATCGCTTGGTATTTTGCGTTGAAAGCGGTACTGTTTACATATTCAACGGCACTTGTATCAACTGCACCCTCTGTGTCAGGGTGGTTTGCCATATAGATTTGTCCGTCTCTCATTTGTTTTTCAACAATAGTTTGTGATTCCATAGATAATCTTTGAAGACTATTTGTAATCAACGTCAATTCATATTCAAGATCAGATTTTACATCTTGTACCATTTGAGTTGTTAATTGAGCGATTGCTAATCCCATTTTTTTATCCTCTTAGTTATCTCTGTATATATATAAAGTAAAAAAGTATATAAAAATTGCTTTTTCGTATATACTTTTCTTAACATTTCGTTACATAGCAAAAAACCAGCAAAAAAATTCAGGAAGAAGAGAAAAATTACAGAAAACGAGTAGCACTAGACGCACAAAAACTAAAAAAAGAAATTGAAAAAACTGCTGAAGCAGAAAAAAGAACTGATTTGTTATATAATTAACTAAGCAGAGTTAGATTAAGGGGTTTAAAATGAACAATACTACTGTAATCGGTGCACAATGGGGCGACGAAGGCAAAGCAAAAATTACTGATATTTTGGCTGAAAACGCGGACCTGATTATAAGGTATCAAGGAGGCTGTAACGCCGGGCACACTGTTGTTGCTGACGGAAAAACCTTCAAATTCCACCTGATTCCTTCAGGGATTTTGTACAAAAACAAATTGTGTTTCATCGGAGCAGGTACGGTCATTCACCCTGAAACACTTGCTGAAGAGATTGAAAACCTGAAAAACGAAAAAATTGATTTGTCGGGGCTAAAAATCTCTCCTCTTGCTTCGATAACAATGCCTTATCACATTGACATCGACGGCTACAGTGAAGATACAGCCAAAGGTTCAGCAAAAATCGGCACAACAAAAAAGGGAATAGGGCCTACGTACACCGACAAAATCTCTCGTCATGGCCTGAAAGTTCAAGACCTTTTTGATGAAGATGGCTTATCAAAAATGTTGGACAATATTTTTGATAAGCCATCTTCATCAAAAATATTGTCCAACATTTTTG
>CAZIVG010000237.1:0-2278 GCA_964542595.1 uncultured Muribaculaceae bacterium
GATATAACCTTGCTCTTGCTTATGAAGTTGCAGGAAAAACCGACGAAGCTAAGGCAGAATATGAAAAAGTTTTGGAATTGAATCCTGAACATAAAGAAGCGAGCAATAATTTGAAACTTTTATAATAAAAACCCTGTCTTTTGAACAGGGCTTTTTGTTTATTCTTTAATTTTCTTTTTCAACTGTTATTGTGCAAGCTGTAATGCTGTCTGTCGCCGCCGGAGTGCATTCGGAGTCCTGATTCGTAACAGTGGGAACGAGTTTTGCCGGAATCTCCATTGATGTTTTTTTCGCAAAATTCGTTAAAGAATTTCTGAGTGAAAACACATCTGTTGTTGGATATTCCAAATTGCCATAAGCCATAATCTGTGCCTGATAATAAGTTGTAGGTGGAGAATACTTGGATTTTGTTTCTGACGGGTACATCAATCTTGCGCTTATATAATTAAGTTCAACAGTAGGTATGCCGATTGGAAGCACTTTCCCTCCGGTTGTCACAACAAACGGAACAACGTCAGGAAGTCTTTTGTTTCCTCCGATTTGTGCAGTATTTGGCCTTCTGTCTCCTGTTAAGTCAACCCAAACGATGAAAAATTCAATGGGCGTTGCGATGTTTCCATTGAGCGGATCAACAACATCTACTTTAAATGGTTTTCCTGCTGTATCGGCAGAAATGTAATAATTCATTGAATCGGTAGATTTGAAGGCAAGATTTGCTGCAGAAAATTCTGAATTTGTACCATTTTTAGTTATATTTTTGAAACTGTTTCCACAATTATAAAGACTTGTGTTTATGTAACCATATTCTGCATCTTTAGAATCAGGAGCCGCTGAAGGGTTTGATGCCAACTTTTTGCAGAGTTCTTTTGCGTTGTCAGGGAATTTTTTGTCTTCAGCCGTCGTTGTCGGGTCGTTTTCATCCTTTTTCTCGATGGCATCTTCTTTTATGTTGTACGCTACAGTGGCCAAGACATCGTATGTTTTGTAATAGCCGTACTTATAGAACTTCTCGTTCGGTTTGATAATTGTAATCATCGCAACACAAATGACCCCGACAATAGTCATGAATATCAGGATTTCAGGAATTGTAAACGCTTTTTTGTTCATAAATTTAACTCCATATTCAAAATTTTTATATAATCATCATAAGTTTCAAGTTCTATTATATCATTTTGCTTCTCGATTGAGTAGCGGTTTATATCCAGAATCGTATTGTTTTCTTTTATGGCGAAAACAGGTATGTTTTTTTCCACTGCATCTAAAACAACACTTGAGCCCAGAGCATCTTTTGGAGCGACTATCGAATGAAGGTTCTTATATGTAATACAATTCCCATTTTTATTTTGTTTATTCAAATCGACGATTAATGGTGCGTTTTTCAGGCCAAATAAAAGACAAGGTAAAAACGTTGGAGTTATATATTCTGCACTGACTTTCGGACTAACCTTTTCTTGTGAAATAGTAATATCGCCAAATGCGGGTGCGTGCACACAAGGACATTTCAGTTTTTTTGTAAGATAGTGAGAGATAACTGCCTCAATTCCTCCTACAATATCTACTCCTTCCCCTTTTTCGTAGTCATCTTCGGGCGGTTCTTCGAAAAAACAAACCACAGCGAGAACCTGCGCTCCATCTGCAATAAGCTTTTGTCCTGCTTTGGCGAGAGTTTCAGGGTTGTCAACAGAGCCTGAAGAGATTTTGCTTTCTGTATTGAAAAAGCTGACACCGGCTTTTTCCTCCGTAATCTCATATCCTGTTATATCAAAGCCATAAACCGTTTTGAGTGCATTCAATGTATTTTTGTGGACATTCAAAACTCCTTCGGGGATGGCTTTGTCGAAAATTATTCCGATTTTGTTGTTTTTTGAAGGCAGAAGCCCGATATTGCCCTTCACAAATTCGTTTATACAGCTGCCTTCAACATAAAACATGTTTTCTGTAATTCCTGAAAACACTGCGGCATTTACAATATTCGGGTTCACAATTAAGGGAATATGTTTTGCGATTTTTTGCGCGAACAAACTTGCATCACCGGCATAACCTCCGATAGATGCCCCAATGCCTGTCGGCACAATCATTAAAGATATTTTTTCGTTATTCACAGTTCTGTTTTTTCTCCCGGTTTTAGTGTAATACCCTCGATACCTGCGTTTTTGGCTTTTTCTTTAAATTTTTCAACATCAACTTTTATTGGCGGGAATGTGTCATAGTGCATAGGAATAACTTTTTTTGTGTTGAGCCATTTTGCAGCAATCAAAGCTTCATCAATATCCATTGT
>CAZIVG010000238.1:0-2274 GCA_964542595.1 uncultured Muribaculaceae bacterium
ATCTATGAAAAATATCCGATTTATCTGGTAGAAAATCAGTATTTAAAAAATCTTTATTACCAAAATTTCTTGCTTAACTCAAAAGAAACAAGAAAAACGACAAGACTAATCCAGCAGGAAAGAATTAAAGTTAAAGAAAAGAAAAACCAGAAATGATAAAAAAAATCATCACAGCGATAATTTTAATAACTTTCACTTGCACAAATAGTCCTGTGTTATGTGCCCAACCAACAAAAAAGGTTTATAAAAAAACAATTCCTCAAACAAAAACAATAAAAGCAGGAGTTGTGAAAAATGTAAAATATACCCAACCACCAAAAAATGAGTTTATAATCCCCCAAATCACTGACGAAACAGCCCAAGAACTCGCAAAAAGGTTTGATAAATCAGAACTAAAAAAACAACCTTACAAAGAAGTTTTCATAAACGATGAACCAATCATAATCAGCGCTGAGAATAAAAAACAAAAAAGAAAAAAATATAACGGTAAAGTCAACACGGAGCCTGGCTTAGAAGTTGTCCTAAAACCGCTATGCAGAATAACAACAAAAAACTCAAACTTAAAAATAAAACAGACAAAGGGATACAAAAAACAGAAAATTGCACTCCCAGCAATTGGCGAAAAAATAGCATTTAAAGTAGTTAAAGACGTAAAAAAAGAAGACAAGGTTCTGATTAAAAAAGACTCAACGGTTTTTGCAAAAGTAGGCATAGTATCCCCAAGAGCAATGGGGGGCGCACCTGCTGAAATGATTCTCGAAGACTTTGAAATTTTAAATGAAAACGGTGAAACAAAACCTCTGGAAGGGAAAATAACAAGCAGTGGGTATTCTCTTGCTTTCTGGATAGGTCTCGCAGAACTGGCAACAACTCCTTTCTTGTTTGGTCTTGCAGTTCCACTATTGAGAGTGCTCCCAGGCGGGCAAGCAAAAATCTCGCCAAACAAAAAATATGTAGTTTATTATCAAAACTAACTGTTTTATATTGACAAAATCAAAAACAAACAAATATAATTGATGTAATAGTTCAAGGGAGTTTAAAAGATGAAAAGAATAATTTTAGGTATTGCTGTATTTTTTGCATTTGCACTTTCAGTAAGCAGCTGTTTTGCTGACGAATTGAGAATCGAAAGAGAATCTGAATACCAAAAAAGAGTAATGGAAATCGGGTTCCGAATCCTTAACGCAAACCAAATCGAAAAAAGGGTTACATTTTACTATGCCCCTGACAAAAGGGTCAACGCATCAGCCTATGCAGCATCAAAACAAGTCTATGTTTATAAAGGATTGCTGCCTTTTCTCGACTCCGACGATGAACTCGCAGGAATCATGAGCCATGAAATTGCTCACTGTGTGGATTTCCACAGCGGATTCGGCAGAAGATTTTCGATGAGTTATGCACCGAAAAAATATGAAATCAAAGCCGACAAACAGGCCATTGATTATATGGTTAATGCAGGATACAACCCGATTGCATTCATTGTTGCAATGAATAAAGTTTCCGGAGAACCAAGCTGGTTTGAAAGAACAAGCACTCACCCGGGCGGAAGTGACAGATTGAATTATATGTACGAGTACATTTATTCAAAATACCCGACTTATCTTGTTAATAATGAATACAAAAACAATATTTATTACCAAAACTTCTTATTGACGTCAAAAGACTTCAGAAAAGTGTTAAAAGACAAGTATCAAAAACTTGAATCAGTGCCTGTTAATTATAAAAAAGAAAAATAGGGACATTTCATGAAAAAAGCAATAATAACAATTGTGTTCGCTGTTTTTATTAGCACACAAGCTTTTGCAGTAGATGTTTATGACGAAGAAATTCCAAAAGAGCATTTAAACAGGGTAAAAGAAATACAAAACCTTAAACCTGTCTCTTACAAAGAAGATTTTTCAACACTTAACGAATTGAAAATATATTCAAAATACAAAAGGTATGTCCAAGGAGAGTTTATAACTTCTGTTAATAGATGGGGCTTTCCTTGCAAGCCGTTCTTAAAACAGTACAAATATAAAAACGGCGTAAACTTGTACGACAAAGTCGAGTTCAACACGTTTGAAGACGCCTACAAAAACGGTGCATTATTCATAAAAAAAGACACCGTTGTAACCGGAACTGTAACAGTTGCAGAGTTTCCACTCGTTGATTATGCAACACTTCAACCGTCAAAATTAAAAATCAGCAAATTTAGAACAACTGATGTGAACGGAAAAAATGTTGAACTTTTCGGAGATTTTGAGAACACACCGCGTGAGATGGGACCAATGG
>CAZIVG010000239.1:0-2245 GCA_964542595.1 uncultured Muribaculaceae bacterium
CGAATATCAACATTGTTAATATCAAGAGAAACAGCTGTTTCTAAAGATTTTATGGCACTATCATGTTCTTTGTCTCTAGACTGAAGAGTGCCTAAAAAAGTATGCGCTCTGACATTTTTAGGATCAATAAAGACAGCTTCTTTATAATATTTCTTTGATTCGATATAGTTCTGCAAATCATAATATATATCAGCAAGAGTTTCGTAATACAAACTCACCTCAGGAGCAAGTTCAATAGCTCTTTTACACTGCCTGATTGACTCAGAGAAGTTCTTAATCATTCGATTCGCATTCGCCAGCTTAAAATAAATTTCCGGATTTTCGTTATTGAATTGAATTGCTTCAGTAAATTTATCAAAAGCAGACTTCGTTTTTCCTTGTCCCAAAAGGAAAACTGCCTCTTCTGCAAGAATAGTACTCAAATTGTTATGAATAACTTTTATATCAGAAGGAACAGCCAAGTCTATCGCGTCATTGCAAACTTTTTTCGCCATTTCAAAATCTTTGTTCATGCAATGTGCCATTGCAAGGGTCTGACTCAGAATCAAATTGGCAGGATCCTCCACAATAGTTTCATTGATAAGCTGGATACTTTCAGGAATTCTGTTAGTGTAGATATAGATTTTTGCAATCATATTTTTTATTGCAAAAACATCCGTTGTCTCAAGCTCAAGCGCTTTTTGTGCGTATGAAAGCGCCTCATCGTATGAGCGAACATGGTACAAGAGATTTATAATTTCCTCATAATAAACATAATTGTCAGGTTCGAGGTCAATCAATTTTCTTGAAAGATAGATTACATTTTCTGTATCTTTTTGTTTAAAATAAATTTTTCTCAGTTCTTTTATAACCGCAATATTGTCAGAATGGGATTGCAGAACTTTTTTGTAAGCATTAATAGCTTTTTGATATTCTCCATAGGTTGAATAAATGTTTCCTATGATTTCATAGTATTCAATTTTTTCCTGTTCATCATCAATAAAAGTCACAAGTTGTTTATACAATTTCAAGGCAGATTCTTTTTGTTTGTTGTTATAGTAAAGTTCCGCAAGATTTCTAATTGCACTCAAATCATATTTGTCTTTTGTCAAAAGGTAGTTGTAAAAGTGTATCGCTTTTTTCTGTTGGTGAGTGTTTTTGTAAAGTGTCGCAAGCTGAGAATAAAGCGACATGTCATCAGGATAAAACTGAATAAGAACAAGAATATTTGATATTGCTTCATATTCTTTTTTTGAATCGAGATATGACTTCACAAGTAATTTTCTCAACTCATGATGGTATGGGTTTTGTGCCAAATACTTTTTCGCAAGCTTTTGTGCAGTCGAAAAATCACTGTTTACAATTAAAGCTTCAACTTGCGCGTATGCCTCTTCCGGAGTGATTTGCAACTCCTCGCCTGCTTTTTTAGTAATCTTAGAAGTTTCTTCTTTCAACCGCAAGTAAACGTATGTTAACCCATACACAAAGCAAACAAATAAGACAATAAGAATTATATTATTTAACATTAAAATACCCTATAAAAGCTTAGCCCGGAGGCCATTTCATTTCGCGACCCGACAAAATATGAAAATGAATATGAAAAACCTCTTGACCGGCTTCCTTTCCTGTATTCAGAACCGTTCGATAACCGGCAATACCAAGTGTCTTAGCTGTATTTTTCACAGCCGCCATCAAGCTTCCTAAAACATCCTTTTCTTCAATTTCGTTTAGTGAATCATAGTGCTTTTTAGGGATTACAAGGACATGAACCGGAGCCTGAGGATTCAAGTCATTGAAGGCAACACAGTCGTCATCTTCATAGACAAAATTTGTAGGAATCTCTTTGTTTGCAATCTTGCAAAAAATACAGCTATTCATAAATCATCTATCCTTTTAATTTATTATAATGCATTATGGTATAATTGTAAAAGGATTTGTGCCGATAGCTCAGTCGGATAGAGTAACAGTTTCCGAAACTGTAGGCCGGGAGTTCGAATCTCCCTCGGCACAATTTATACAATTGCTAGCCCAACGCTTTTATATTAAGATTGTCATAACAGATAAAGGAACAATTTTATGACAACAAAACCCATAGTCGCCGTAGTAGGACGCCCTAATGTAGGAAAATCTACATTTGTAAACAGAATCGTAGGTTCTCGTCAATCAATCGTTGACGACCAACCGGGAGTCACTCGTGACAGAATATATTTCGACGTTGAATGGCAACACAAAAACTTCACCCTAATCGACACAGGCGGGATTATAC
>CAZIVG010000240.1:0-2243 GCA_964542595.1 uncultured Muribaculaceae bacterium
ATTGTCCTCGGCGATTTTTCCGTTAATTTGATCTACAAAATAGACTTTTATCTTACCCTGACTTTCCGTTGTAACGTAGCTGAAACTGACCGTGTTTTGGGATTTTGTCTGCCATTCGCGAAATGCATTCAATGAGTAATTCCGATATTCGCTCGGCTGAATCCATACCCTGATTGGCATTTTGTACCAACGAGTGGTTTTTTCAAGACTTGTCAGATAATTTCCGCTGTCATTAGTTTTTTCTTTTTGAACGTAAGCCATCTTTTGGCGAACCTTTTCAGCTTCCTGTTTTGAATACTTTCCGATTTCGCTGTTGGGATGTTTTTGTGCAATGTAAACATATTGGTTGTAAGAAAGATTGTATTGCCTGTCGTAAAAAAGTGCTGCAGCGTACCAGAAACGTGACTGGACGTCGTTTCCGTTCTTTTGGACAAGATTTGAAAAACAAGTTGTAGCTTGATTGAATTTTTGGTCGTTAAAAAGTGTTTTGCAAGTATTGAAATCATACGCAATTGCTCTCGATGAAAGCACTATCAGCGAGGTTATCAAGACTATTTTAATTGAGACCGATATCTTTTTCACAGCTACATAATACCATATAATTCAGACCGGTAAAACTATACCCGATAGTGTCATTGCGTGTTGAAGAAAAAAGAATTATAATTTAGTGATATTTAGCAAAAAACAAGGAGATTTTATATGAATTTGGACTTTGAAAAATCACTTACTTATATCGCGAAAGACCCTCAATGGGTTAGCAAGCTATTGATTGGGGCGTTTTTGCTGCTCGGTTCAATGGCGATTTTTGCTGTTCCTGTTTTGGTTATGATTTTGAGTACGTCAATTTTAAGCACTGTCAGCACTTTTGTTTTGTGTTTTGTTGTTTCATTCCTTGTTTGTATGGCTTTTGCCGGTTATTTTTGTGTAACTTCGAATTCGAGAATCCACGACCCGGAGGCTGTTTTGCCTGATTGGAACAACTTTGGAAAATACATCCTCACCGGGATTAAGTATTTTGTCGGATACTTTTTGTACGTTTTGCCGGCTATGATTTTGAGTTTTATCTTTGGCGCAGTCTTTTTCGTTGCTGCCGTAAATGCTGATTATTCATCAGGTTTCGGTGAATTCGTCGGGTTCGGGTTCCTGGTTTTGTGCGGTGCGGCTGCTTTGTTTACATATATTTTGACCGTTGTGTTTTTGCCGTTGATGATAACAAACTTCAACAAAGAGTTGAAAACCCTTTCTTTTGTTGACTTCAAAAATGCTTGGTCGCTCGTATCTTGCAATTGGGGCAATTATGTCGTTTTAATATTGCTGTTCATAGCTTTGAGCGTTTTAGGGCAAATCATTTGCATGCTTTTGTGTATGACGGTTGTCGGGATAATCTTTGTGCCGGTTGTGTATTTTTACATTTACCTTGTGCTTGCGGATTTGATTGCACAGTTTGCAAAAACGAAATAGCCGCAGGTTCTTAAGCTCCGTTTTCGGATTCATCAGGCTTATCTGTGAATTACAAAAACGGCCTCTTCGCACAACCAATTTGTTAGAAACCTTGTCAACGGGTTTTTGCTGACTTTCGAGCGTTTGATGTAAACAGTCTTGTCTATTTTGATGTTTCTTTCTTTGCAAAACTCGAAAAAGTCCGCAATCGTCAAAAGGTGAATGTTTGGCGTGTTGTACCAAGTGTAAGGGAGCATTTTTGACTTTGGCATTTTTCCTTTAAAAAACAGATAAAACCTCACGCGCCAATAACCGAAATTCGGAAAACTCACAACGACTTTTTTGCCGACGCGAAGCATCTCTTCCACAACAAAGTCCGGCTTTTCGGCTGACTGCAGGGTCTGGTTCAATATCACATAATCATACTCATCTTCGAGAAACTCTCCAAGCCCCTCATCGATGTCTGCTTGCACAATCGACAACCCTTTTTGGATGCTGTTGATAACGTTTTGTTGGTTAATGTCAATGCCAAAGCCGCTGCAGTGTTTTTCGTCAATCAACATTTTAAGCAAATCGCCCTCGCCACAGCCCAAATCAAGGACTTTCGACTTTGGTTCAATAATATCCGTGATGACCGAATAATTAAGTTCAGACATTGTTTTCTCCTTTTGCCAAAAAGCTTTTAACGATTTTTGTCTGTGTCTCAAATTCCAACAAAAACGCATCATGCCCGCAGGGAGATTCTATTTCGCAGAAAGAAACATCGCTCCACGCCTTGATTAAAGCTTGGACAATTTCTTTTG
>CAZIVG010000241.1:0-2228 GCA_964542595.1 uncultured Muribaculaceae bacterium
TGCGAAGGGTAAGGTTTTGCAGGCAGGAAAAAGAAAATTCGTTAAATTAATCGGAGAATAGAATGGCAAACATTCATCAAAATATCTTGGAACTGATAGGAAACACGCCGCTCGTTCGTTTGAACAAAATTAATGACGGTGAAGCGGATGTTGTTGTTAAACTCGAATATTTCAACCCTGCAAACTCCGTGAAAGACCGTCCGGCTTTGAACATGATTGAAAAAGCAGAAAGAGAAGGTCTGATTGATAAAGATACTGTAATAATCGAGCCTACAAGCGGAAATATGGGGATCGGGCTGGCTCTCGTTTGTGCTGTTAAAGGTTACAAACTCGTTTTGACCATGCCTGAGAGCATGAGCATAGAAAGAAGAAAAATGCTTTGTGCTTATGGTGCGGAATTGGTCTTGACCTCGGCGGATGCAGGCATGAAGGGTGCAGTGGAAGAAGCGTTGAAACTTAGCGAAAAATATGAAAAAACGTTTTTACCGTCTCAATTCACAAATTCAGCAAACCCACAAATCCACGAGAAAACGACCGCTGAAGAGATTTTAAAAGATACTGGCGGCAAAGTTGATATTTTCGTTGCGGGTTTTGGAACAGGCGGAACAGTTTCAGGGGTTGGTAAACGGCTGAAAGAATTTAATCCGAATATAAAAATTATAGGTGTTGAACCTGCAGAAAGCCCCCTTGTTACAGAGGGACAGGCTGGTAAGCATGGAATTCAAGGTATCGGAGCTAATTTTGTGCCGAAAAACTTGGATTTGGATGTGACTGATGAAATTATTACAATCAAAACCCAAGACGCAATCGACACAGCTATTGCATTGGCAAGAAAAGAAGGTATTTGTTGCGGAATATCTTCCGGTGCAAACGTAAAAGCCGCAATTGATTTGTCCAAAAGACCTGAAAACAAAGGTAAATTAATTGTCGCAATGACGTGTGATTACGGTGAAAGATATCTTTCAACGCCTTTGTGCAGCTAGAAATGAAAAACTATGTTATTGAAAAAAGCAATAAAACAAATAAAAGAAGATATTAAAACTATTTACGAAAAAGACCCTGCAGCAAACCACATCTTAGAGGTGCTTTTGTGCTATCCTGGGTTGCACGCGCTTGTTGCTCACAGAATTGCACACAAACTCAAATATTGGGGAATTCCTGTGATTCCACGTTTGATTTCTTATTGGACAAGAGTTTTGACTGGAATTGAAATCCATCCAGGAGCAACAATCGGACGCAGGTTTTTTATCGACCACGGTATGGGCGTTGTTATCGGCGAGACAACGATTATCGGTGATGATGTCTTGATTTATCAAGGTGTTACTTTAGGTGGAACAGGCAAAGAACACGGAAAACGTCACCCGACTCTTGAAAACAATGTGATTGTCGGAGCCGGTGCGAAAGTTCTCGGGAATCTTGTTGTTGGTGGAAATTCAAGAATCGGAGCGGGTTCGGTTGTTGTTGATGATATTCCTGAATGTTCCACTGTTGTCGGGATTCCGGGACGAGTTGTTCAGCAGAGGGTTATGGTTGACGGACAGTTGCAGCATAATAGAATGCCTGACCCTGTAAAATGTCAGTTAAATAGGCTTACCTATGAAATTCAGGAAATCAAAGAACAGTTGAATATTACCACTGCTTCCAATCACGATTGTTAAGAAAATGTAAATTGTATTTTTTAAGTTTTTTTGTATAATAAAGTTGCATAGGGGCTTGTCCCTATTTAAAAAATAAATAAAGGAGAAAAACATGAAAGTAAAAGTTTTAGACGGTTGCATAGCTTGCGGCGCTTGTGAATCAGTATGTGATGCAGTATTTTCTATTGAAGATATCGCTGTAGTTAACGAAGCAGCAATTGCCGGTAACGAAGATTGCGTTAAAGAAGCTGTAGAAGCTTGCCCTGTTGGCGTTATCGAAATCGAATAACTAATAAAACAGATATTAAGACAGCCTTTGAGATTTGCCTTAAGGGCTGTTTTTTTGTTATAAATTTAATATGAAATATGTTGACGAAATAATCTCAGGTCTGAAAAAAGCAAATCTGCCTCAAAGAGAATTTGTGAAAATGATGGAAACTTTCCATGACCCCTTCAAGGTCTTGATTTGTTGTATTTTGAGTTTGAGAACTAACGACCTTACGACTTATCCATGTTCCTTGAGAATGCTAGAAATCGGCACGAAACCTGAAGATTTCTTGGATGTCGATGTTGATACTCTTGCAAAAGCGA
>CAZIVG010000242.1:0-2182 GCA_964542595.1 uncultured Muribaculaceae bacterium
ATTAGAAAATTCGGTCAAGGTGGCAGTGCTTCTCAGCCTATACAGCAATTTGTTCCTTCTATCAACGGAAAGATTGTTGTAAACATACCTAACGCAGCTGAACCCGGGCAGACAGGCGGAACTGTTACGGCAAAATTTGTTAATACAAAACTAAATGATGGTCAAACTATTATTGGGTTTGGAGGAGCAGCTGGTTCGACCAACAGTACATTGACTGTGCCAACAAATGGTGAGAATTCTAAGTGGACAAATAATGGCGGTGGATTGGCCGCTGAAGCATGTACACCTAAAAAATGGGTTCCTGAAGGCTCGTCTGCTCAAACGATGAAAGTTCCTGTTTGCAAGAAAATTGTATGTTCGCTTGCTCAGACTGTTACAGAGTCAATGTTCTTGCAGGTATCGAATAAAAACGGAACAACAGTAGATGGAGTTACAACTCCAAAATATCCGGCACCTGTAGAGGATGGCAAAACGCCTAATGATTATGACTTGAATGGAACTGGTTCTAAACCCCCACCACCTTCATTTGACGCTTATAAAATGACTGGTGGCACTTCCTCTTTGGATGCTTATGTTTCAAATGTTCTTAAATTGCATGATTATATCGTAAAAGAACATGGCTCCGGCGGTTCTTACGATTCTGAAAGGCTTAAAAATGAGAAAATGCGAAGAATTAACCCCGGTGACGAATCAAAGGCTGACTTTGCGGCGTATGAAAATAAGACAGAAATTTATGACAACTATGCTTGTTATGCAGATGTCAATATACAATACGTCAAAGACTGCTCTGTAACGGAATACAAAGATAAAACTATGCCGGTTGCCACAGAAGGCTATTGGACTACTGCTAGCTGTGGAAAAGATGCTGGTAACGGCTTGCACATAGGAGCCGGCGGTGGGGGCGGTAATGCCAGTGAAACTGCAGGTATCTCCAGCAAAGGCGGCAAAGGCGGTTATGGCGGAGTTATCATAGAGTGGTAAGCCAATAACTTTTTATATTAATTATGCATGTGAGACCCTTAGTAATAAGGGTCTTTTTCTTGTTTTTATTATAAAATTGAGGGAGACAGAGAGTGAAATTCAAAGATGATAAAAAAACTATTATTTGTATTGTTTGTATTAATTTTAAGCCTCAGCCAACAGGCCTTTGCCGTGAGTGCATCTGACGGTAAAATGGTCAAAGTGGGCATAAGTAATTCCAATTTTTCAAACTACTATTTCAGTACAATAAATGTGAGCGCTACAGACAATTTCAAACTAACCGATAAAGAAACAAAAACCGTCATTGCGGATTTTGATGCAAACGAAGATTTGAAAATCGATATCAAAGAAAACTTGTTTTCTGTCTTTTCGGGGAATACTGAAATTGCAAAAGGTTTTAAAGGACCGATTGTTGTTGAGTCAGAAAACGGCTTTGTTACAGTCACAGGTCTCAAGAGAGCCGGAAAACCTGCTTATTACAGAGGTACGTTTGAAATTACCAAAGTGCCGAGAAAAGATAACCAGTTTAATGTCATAAACGTAATCGATCTGGAATCTTATTTGAGAGGGGTTGTTCCTAATGAAATGCCTGTGAGATTTGGACTCGAAGCATTGAAGGCTCAGGCGGTGTTGGCCAGAAATTATGCGTTGAAACCCAGAGAAAAAAATTATCACAACTTTGATGTCAGTGATTCTGTTGCATGTCAGGTTTATTTTGGAGCTAATACAGAAAAAGAACTTTCGGACAAAGCTGTTTCTGAAACCGAAAACATAGTTGCAATGCACGAAGGCGAGTTGATTTTGGCTTTGTACAGTTCAACGGCGGGGGGTTATACCGAGAGTTATGAAAACGCATTTTCAACCGATATGGCGAACGGCGTGAGGATTTTCCCGGGTCAACCGAAACCTTTTTTGAAAGGGGTTCCCGATTCAGTCCGGACTCCGATTTTGAATACGGAAGCCGAAGCAAGAAAGTTTTATATGTCCACTCCTGAAACTTTTGACAATAAATCTCCTTATTTTCGTTGGAAAAAAGAATGGGAGCAGACCGAACTGGAGAATGTGTTGAAAAAAACTTTGAAAACTCAGTCTTCAACCGGGTTTGTTAAGCCGAAACTTGAAAATCCTGAGGATTTCGGTTCTTTAAAAGAGATAAAAGTCTTGAAAAGAGGCGTTTCGGGCAAAGCTATGTCGATTGATA
>CAZIVG010000243.1:0-2169 GCA_964542595.1 uncultured Muribaculaceae bacterium
AGTGAATGACATTGAGTCTTTTGGATTGTGGTTGGTTTTGAATTTGTATGCTTTTACCACTTCGGCCTGTTTTGCTGGTCTTGTGACAATTACTGTTTCGTTTTTCTCAAGTGGATTGAAGCATTTGAATTTGTTGATTTCATAAGGTTTGAATGATTGGAAATCAGTTGAAAGCTTTTGAATGGCTGTATTTTCGTGAGCGGTATCTTTTTCGAAAGGTGCGGTAATAACTGCTTTTGCCATTGCATTTTGCATTATATATTGATAAAGTCCTTTCACCTCTGCTAGAGTCACGCTGTCAATTGACTCGAGAATCTGTTCTCTGGTTTTGCATTGGGGCATCCCGGGGAATAGTTTTTCTTCGGCAAGGTCAGAGGCAGATGTTTCAGAATTCAAAAATGCTTCTTTCATCAGGCCTTTTGCATACTCAAAAGAGTCATTTTTGAATGGTATTTTTAGTGTTGCATTTTTCATCGCATCCATTGTTGTTGCGAAATCTTTTGAAACAGAACTTCCTTCAACTGTAATTGAGTCGAAGTCAGCTTTGATATTGAATGCTCCGCCTGTTTTTTCGAATTCACCGAAAATCGCTTTGTTCGACTTTACGTTGTCACTTAACATTGCTGAAAGAATAAAAGGCACAGCCGGTTTCGTGTCTGCGGGTGCGTGCGTCAAAAGGGTCAACTTTGCACATGTCAAATCAGCTTTGTTAGGGTTAAGCATGATTTCCATGTTATTTGCCAGTTTGTACTGTTTTACTTTTGATACGTCAAAAGCTTTGTCTTCGATTCTTCCTTTGAAGGAGGGTGTTCTTGTTTTGTTGTAATTCTGTGTAATTGTTTGATTTGATGCGTTTCCGGGGTGAACGACGGATATTGCTGCTTTATTCAAATCAAGATATTTTTTTGCAAAATCTGAAATTTCTTGCGGAGTAATGCTTTCTAAGGTTGGGATAAAGTTTTCGATGTAATTCGGATCGTCGTTCAAAAGCGCAGTTCCGATCATAGAATTCAGTGTGTGAGAACTTTCAGACGCGTGCGAAAAATCGAGTTTTATTACTTTTTTAGAAAGTTCAAGTTCTTCATTTGTCAAAGGTTTTTGCGCAAGTTTGCTGATTTCTTCGTAAATTGTTTTTAAAACGTTTTCTGTTTTTTCACTTGATGCTTCTGAAACAATCATAATTGCTTTAGGGTCTTGAGGGCGGTTTCCGACCCTTTCCGTATAAGCAGAAGCAACTGTTTGCTGTTTAATCAGAGCGCTTCTTATTCTTGCATTTTTGTGTCCGAAAAGTGATGTCAATAAAAGTTCGAGCATAATAGATTCTTTTGAATCTCCGTTTTTAGGGCCCGTAAATCCCAACGCAATTGTTGATGCTTCAGCCTTTGGCATGATAATGTCATTTCTTACAGAAGTTTGAATCGGTTTTAAGTCTTCATATTTTCTGTTTTCAACTGCCACGGTTTTGAATTTGTTGAAGTGTTTTGAGATTGAATTTATTGCTGTTTTTTCGTCAACTTCGCCTGTGATTACCGTTGTGCAGTTGTCAGGGGTGTACCATAGATTGTAATAATCAAGAGTATCTTTGCTGGTAAGTTTGTTTATGTTTACAATAGAACCTGCGATGAGATCCGGGGAAGTTGAGTTTATTTGGAAAAGGTTTTTGATGCAGTTGTTCATTGCAAGGTTTTCGGGGCGATCACTTACCATGCTTATTTCAGAGGTAACGGGTCCTTTTTCTTTTTCGACCATTTCTGGTTTGTGAGCGGGTGACTGAAGCATTTTTGCGTGGATAGAAACCGTTTTTTCCCAATCGTTTTCCTTCATCAGTTGAGAAGCTACGAAATAGTCTGTTTGAGAAAAACTTGTTGAGGCATTTGTTGATGCGCCCATTTTGTTGACTGTTTCGAAAAACTCACCTGCGTTTAGGCCGTCAGTGGTGCCGTTAAACGCCATGTGTTCATCAAAGTGGCTGATACCTCTTTTGTCATCGGGTTCGTTCATCGAACCGACGTTGAAATAAGATTTTAGGACTGTCGGTCCTTTTTTCTCAAGGATAGCGACTTTTTGTCCGTTTGCCATTTTGTAATATTTCGCGTTATTTGAAAAAGGAAGCTTTATTTCGCCTATGTATGCGTAGGGCATTGGTGCCTGAGCGAGCGAAGACGCCTT
>CAZIVG010000244.1:0-2148 GCA_964542595.1 uncultured Muribaculaceae bacterium
GTATGGCTGATGATATGGGGCTGGGAAAAACTATCCAGGTTATCAGTTTCCTGCTTAAACAAAAAGAAACCGGAGCATTAAAGCAGCCCGCTTTGGTGGTTTGTCCCACAACTCTTCTGGGCAACTGGGTGAAGGAAATTAAAAACTTCGCTCCGATTCTGAAAACATCTGTTTATCACGGATTGGACAGAGAGTTAGACACAAAAACCGATGTTATAATCACGACTTACGCGATTTTGAGAATTGATATAGAAAAAATTAAAAAACAAAAATGGTCGATGTTAATTATCGACGAAGCCCAAAACATCAAAAACCCTGATACATCACAAACACAGGCGGTGAAACAGATTAAGGCTGATACAAAAATCGCGATGACCGGGACACCTGTTGAAAACAAATTGACAGAGTTGTGGAGTATTTTTGACTTCATCAATAGAGGTTACTTGGGTTCAATCAGAGATTTCCAAAAAGGTTATGCGATTCCGATTGAAAAATTCAAACAAACAAATCGCGCGGAAAAACTGCGTCTTGCGATTTCTCCGTTTATTTTGAGAAGACTCAAAACCGACAAATCTATTATTTCAGACTTGCCCGATAAAGTTGTTTTGAACGAATACTGCTACCTTACAAAAACTCAAGCCGCCCTTTATCAAAGTGTTTTGGACAATTTAATGTCTGACATTTCAAAACTCAACGGAATCAACAGACGCGGCATGATTTTCAAGTTGATTACAGCATTGAAGCAAATTTGTAACCATCCTTATCAGTATTTGAAATCCGGAGATATTTCGAAAGACGTTTCAGGCAAAGCTGACAAGTTGGTTTCAATCGTGAGCCAAATCCTTGAAAACAAAGAAAAAACGCTCATTTTCACGCAATACAAAGAAATGGGCAACATCTTATCAACAATTCTAAATGATGAATTGGGTGTAAATCCTTTGTTCTTCCACGGCTCATTGAACCGTAACCAGCGTGATGATTTAATCAAAGATTTTCAGGAAAACAAAGATTCCAACGTGATGATTCTCTCGCTCAAAGCCGGTGGAACCGGTCTCAACCTTACAGCGGCAACGAATGTAATCCACTACGACCTTTGGTGGAATCCGGCTGTAGAGGATCAGGCGACAGACAGAACCTACAGAATCGGTCAGGAAAACAATGTTATGGTTCACCGTTTCGTGACTCTCGGCACGTTCGAAGAGAAAATCGACGAAATGATTAACAACAAAAAAGACCTCGCAAACGTTGCTGTCTTCGAGGGCGAAAAAATCATCACAGAACTTTCTGATGAAGAGATTTACAAAATCTTCTCGCTCGGTGTTTAGTTTTTTTGTTTTTTACAATTTTTGCGAATTTTCGACTTCTAAGAGAACCTCTTCAGGATGAGCAGTTTGGATTGAGCGAATTTTAACCTCTGTTTTTACGGGTGCTGTTGTAATCGGAACTTCCACCGCATTTTTGAGTTGTTCAGGCGTAGCTTTTTGTGCTGACTCATCAACAGGTGTTACATTATTCGGAGCCGCAGCATCCAAATCTTCTGCATCTGATGATTTGAATTTCAAGACAAACATAGTATCTTTATTAATAACGACGTCTTTGCCTTCCTCGATGTATGCCAAAGGTGAATCTTTATAAACTTGTACTAC
This sequence comes from uncultured Muribaculaceae bacterium, assembly GCA_964542595.1. GTDB lineage: Bacteria > Cyanobacteriota > Vampirovibrionia > Gastranaerophilales > Gastranaerophilaceae > Limenecus. The sequence continues at coordinate 1,647 of CAZIVG010000244.1, forward strand.
TCCGGATTTCAGACGATTTCCTTCCTGATTTTTATAAAAACCTTTAACAAGTGAAACCCCCTCAGACAACAAAGGAATATGAAAAACTGTACTTCCGACTGTCGTTGCTGCTGTTGTAGCGAGTCCGGCCTTGTCGAGTTCTTTATACTCAGCATACTTTGCAACAAATTCAGGGTCTTCGATTTTTGTTGTTTTACCGTTATATGTATATGATACAGGTTTGAATTTGAAAGAAGCATTCAGTTTTCCGCGTTTTGGCTGTTTTACATTAATGATTTCTCCATTAATCACAGTACCATCTTCAAAAACGATTCCGTTTTTAAATGAAACCTTCTCCAAAGTCATGACCTTCATTGTCATAACGGGTTTTGTTGAATCAAAAGGCGTCATTGCACTGACTTTTACGGATTGTGCAGCAAAAGACGGGGCTGACATAAAAAATAAAACAAAAAGTGTATAAACAAAAATCTTTTTCATAAATATATTCTCCATTCCAACATTA
>CAZIVG010000245.1:0-2118 GCA_964542595.1 uncultured Muribaculaceae bacterium
CCGCTTTTGACGGCAGAGACCCTCAAAGAATTTATCGAGGCACATCTCGAATCAGGTGCTGCGTTGACGGTTATGTCTGCAATTTTTGAAAATCCCGCAAATTACGGCAGAATTGTTCGTGATGAAAACGAAAATCTTGTTGCAATTGTGGAAGAAAAAGACGCTTCTCACGCTCAAAAGAAAATCAAAGAAATTAACACCGGAGTTTATTTACTCGACTGGGAGAAGGTTTGTGAGGCGTTTTTGCACCTTGATTCGAACAACTCTCAAAACGAGTATTACCTCACAGACATTGTGAAATGGACGATTAAACAGGGGCTAAAGGCTCAGTCTTACATTTTGCAAAACAATGAGGAATCTTTCGGGATAAACTCAAAGCTTCACCTTGCGCAAGCCGCGAAGATTCTGAAGAAAAGAGTTTTGAACAAATTGATGGAAGAAGGTGTTACTATCGTTGATCCTGACACGACGTTTATTTCGCCCGAAACGAAAATCGACGCCGATACGATAATTTACCCTTGCACTTATATTGAAGGTGAAAATGAAATCGGGAAAAACTGTAAAATCGGACCTTTCGCAAGGTTAAGAGGCGGGGTGAAACTCGGTGACGGAGTCAAAGTCGGGAATTTTGTCGAAATCAAAAAAACACAAATCAAAGACAACACAAGCGTTTCGCATTTGAGTTACATCGGCGACAGCACTCTCGGCAGTGGTGTCAATATCGGTGCTGGGACAATCACTGCAAATTACAATCACATGACGAAAGAGAAGTTTTCTACGGTGATTGAAGATGGTGCTTCGACAGGTTCAAATTCGGTCATCGTTGCGCCCGCTCACATCGGCGAGAATGCGTCAGTCGGTGCGGGGTCTGTAATCACAAAGGATGTCGAGTCAAACGCGCTAGCCCTCACAAGGTCGCCTTTGAAAGTTATTGCGAATTGGTTTAAGAAAAAATAGAGACTAAAAAAGGGCGATTTTCGCCCTTTTCTATTTAAAAGTTTTTAAGCTATTGAACTTTCCGCCTGAACCACTGCCGGGATTATTGTTTTTGCCAAATTAGCTTTTGCAGGTGCGTTTGTCCCTTTGAACACTTTATCCAATGTTTGGAAATTTTGTGTTTCAACCAATTTCAATTCAGCGGCTCTTGCGCCTACCTCCAGTTCATTTTGAAGGTATTTTGCAACATTTACACTATCATAGTTTAAGTGAGCATTTTTATATTTCAGAGCCTCGATGGCTTCTGCGGTGTTTGGTTTTATTGCTCCTTTTTCGTTTATCACGGATTGATAGAGATTTCTTGCTTCAGCTGTGGCTTTTGGGCCTATCCCTTCCAAGCGGGCGATTTTTCCATATTGGTCAAAGTGTTCATATTCATGGAAAACCGTTGAGATTTCCTCACTTTTTTTGTGCAAGTTTTGGCTTTTCTGTCTCAGAATGTTGTTATCATCAATAATCTTTTTAGGTACGATTTCGTATGATATTGCTCCTGTTTGAGAGTCTTGCATTTTGCAGATGTAGTTGTTTTGATCATAGTTGGTTGCGGATTTTATGCTTATCCTTCTCCTTGCAGAGCTTGGAATATCCGCTTTAGTGTAGTCTTTTAACGTTATTTCTCCTGTATTCGGGTTATAGCTGCCAAGATTGGTTTTTGTCAGAGCTTTTCTTCTTATCGTTGGGATTGCTGTCAATCCTTTTTGCTCAGCTGCTTTTTTCACTGCAACTTCAGCAATTTTTTCATCAGCAACGTTATAATCAAGCAGTTCTTTTTTAATCGCAGCCTTTTGAGTATCTGTTGCGTTCAGTGTCGAAATTTCTTTATCCACAACTTTTTGATAATCGTAGCTTCTTGCGAATTCCTTTTCTGCTGATTGAATTGTTTTGAATTTTGATTTTAAGCCGTTTGCTGTTTTGAAATTGCTTATGAGTTCGGTGTTTATGCCTACTTTGCCGTATTTGGAAAATTCTTTAATAGGTTTTATTGCTTTTGGTATAAACGGAACAGACAAAGCCAGATCAAGCCCGTTCCCGCCGATTGCCTTGAGGTCTTTTCTCGCTTCATCGTAATGGCCTAGTTTTGAGTGTTTCACTGTTTTTGCAATGTTATTGCCAAGCTGTGCA
>CAZIVG010000246.1:0-2118 GCA_964542595.1 uncultured Muribaculaceae bacterium
ATCCACCGAGCTTGATGAAAACTTAAAAGAGATTGAAGAAAAGATTTTCATTCTCGCGGGCGGTGAAAAATTCAACATAAACTCGCCGAAACAAGTGGCAGAAGTGCTTTTTGAAAGGCTTCAAATCCAACCGAAAACGAAGAAAAAAGGTGCGCAGAAGTTCTCAACCGATGCAAAAGTGCTTGAGGAACTTGCAAAAGACCACGAAATTGCGAAATATCTTTTGGAATACAGGCATTATGCAAAAATGAAATCGACTTATGTTGACAGTTTGCCCGACCTGATAAGCCATCTTGACGGCAAAATCCACACGAGTTACAACCAGACTGCGACTGTGACAGGGCGTTTGTCCTCTTCTAATCCGAATTTGCAAAACATTCCGATTCGAACAAAACTCGGAAACCGTATCAGAAAAGCCTTTATTCCTGAAGATGCTGAATCACAGGTGCTTTTGTCCGCAGACTATTCTCAAATAGAATTGAGACTTTTGGCGCACATTTCAGGCGACGAAAACCTTATAAACGCATTCAAAACAGGTGAAGACATACACGCTCAAACGGCTGCAAAAGTTTTTGATGTGGCTTTAAGCGAGGTCACAAAAGAGATGCGAAGCAAAGCAATAGCGGTCAACTTCGGTATTGTTTACGGACAAACTCGCTGGGGATTGGCTTCGGTGCTGGGAATTTCGAATCAGGAAGCACAAATCTTTATCGACAAATATTTTGACGCTTACCCGAAAATCAAAGATTACATGGAATCCGCTGTCCAAGACGCCTACCGTTACGGCTACGCGCGCACAATGTACGGCAGAAAACGCTATCTTCTTGACGAATTGACCAGTTCAAACCACAATATCAAAGAATTTGCCCAAAGAGCTGCAATCAACAGCCCTTTACAAGGTGCGGCTTCTGACCTTATTAAAATGGCAATGGTTGAACTTTCAAACAAACTTGAAGAGAAAAAACTCAAGTCGACAATGATTATGCAGGTTCATGACGAACTTGTTTTACAGGTCGAAAAGACAGAACTTGAAACAGTCAAAAGCCTTGTAAAAGAAGCAATGGAACTCTCGCAACCGTTGAGTGTTCCGCTGGTTGTGGACGTTGAGTGCGGTTCATCGTGGATGGAGGAGAATTAGCCATGAAAAAATTATTAGCGGTTTGTTTTTCGTTTTTGCTTACAGGATTTTACGCGGTCTCTCAAGCCGAGACCCCTGACCAGATGGATGCGACTTATCCGCAGACTGCCGCGCCGGCTTCAACAAATTACACAAGTTACAAAAACTGCATCAGGCTTTATAAACTACCGCAAGAAAAGCTTTTTTATCTCGCACTTTCAAGCGTGAACGCAAACAAATTCGAGATTCTAGAAATGCAGTCACGAAGCGGTTACATTCTTTTTCTGGCTCAAGGAAAAGAGTTTTTGCTCGATGTGCTTCAAAAAGACAAGAGTTTTTCTTATTTGAAACTCAGCCCTGCAGACAACAATTATTATTTTTCGCCGACAATTCCGCAAAAAATCTTTAATTACATTGATTTAAACTTCAATGCTGAGGTTAAAGAATTGAAGTTTTAGTGTATAATCGGTTTATGGGATTAAGTTCACAAACAAAAAACCATCTAAAAAACTTTCTCGTGTATCTTGAAGTCGAAAAAAACTTCTCGAAGCATACGATTCGTGCCTACAATTCAGATATTCTGGGCTTTTTAATCTGGCTGTCAGACACAAATATCGAGGAAACAAACCACACAAAACTCAAAGAATATCTGGTTTTTATCCAAAAGTTCAATTATTCAAAAACTACTTTATCGAGAAAAATCGCATCAATCAGAACATTTTACAGATTTTTGTATCGCGAAGGAACAATCGAAGCAAACCCGGCAAACAGCGTTCAGGCACCCAAAAGAAACAAATCACTCCCGAAATTCCTTTCGAACACGGAAATTGAACAGATTTTAAACAATATAAAAATCGAAACGCCTGCAGGCTACAGAAACAGGGTTATTCTGGAACTGCTTTATGCAACAGGGATGAGGGTTTCGGAGTTGAGCAATTTGAATTTCTCAGACCTTAATCTGGACGAAAACGAAATCACAGTCCTCGGAAAAGGCAACAAGG
>CAZIVG010000247.1:0-2103 GCA_964542595.1 uncultured Muribaculaceae bacterium
ATCGAGTTTAATGACAGCAATTTTTTCATGGTAAATATTGAAAACGTGAGTTTTGCTTAATCCTGTTAATCGGCAAAGTTCTGTCATTTTCATTCTTTTTGCACCGAGTATTTTCGACAAATTATTTACTATCATGCCAAAATTATAGATTATTATTTCAATCTTGACTTTTGTTCGCAAATAGACTAACTTGGTTCTTAATTAGATTAACTTTTTCGTAATAATAATTTAACATAAGACCCTGAAATAAATTCAGGGTGACAAAATAGCAAAGGAAAAACTAATGGAACCAACGCTCTTCATTCTCTACACAGACTGCAAAAATAAAGCTACCCTCAACAAACATCAAAAAAGAAGGAATTGAAAGAGGACTTTTACCGACAAAAATTTACATAGCCCCAAAAACCCTCGAAGGAATATCCAAAACAGACGAAGACAAAATCGAAGGCTATCTGACGAAACATCAGGAAATCTCAACAGTACGCTTTTGTTTGGGGTTAAAAGATATCAAAACAATAGAGCCCCTTGCCGCAAAATTTGCCGATTACGGCTACATGGTTTTGGCTAACAAAAAAATTAATTATTCGCAGGTGAAAGGATTATAATGAGGTTACGGCCTTCCATCCCCGGTTTTTTCTCAATGTTGATAGGTTCGCCTTCCAAATCAGAAAGGAATCTTTTCGCTAGGTCAAAAGCCAATTCAGTATGCTGCATTTCACGACCGCGAAGCATGATGACGATTTTTACTTTGTCACCTTGCGCGATGAATTTTTTGATATTTTTGATTCTTACATTGTAATCGTGAGTATCAATTTTATATCTGATTTTAATTTCTTTTATTTCAACGGTATGCTGTTTTTTCTTGGCTTCTTTAGCCTTTTTTTCCATTTCATACTTGTATTTGCCGTAGTTCATAATCTTGGCTACCGGCGGTTCTTGGTTCGGAGAAACAACTACCAAATCAAGCTCTTTTTCGTCAGCCATACGCTGTGCTTCTGAAGTGAGGATTACGCCGAAGTTTTCGCCTTCGCTTCCGATAAGCCTAACTTCTTTGCTTCTGATATTTCTGTTAATTAAAGCTTGTTCTTTATTTGAGCCGTTTGAAAAATCTCTGCTAATGGTATGTTCTCCTTTATATTTTTATTAATCTATTACGCTATTTTAGTGTGCTAAACATCCAAATGTCAACCTGTATATGCTTTATACTCTGACGTTGTTAATTTCATTGTACGCATTCACGAGCCTGTTTCTCATTTGAATAGCCATTTGCATAGTCAAATTAGCCTTTTGAGAAGCCAACATAACTTCGTGAACACTGATGTCTCCGCCTGAAGCAAAAATCTCTGCGGCTTCATGTGCAGTGTTTTGACTTTCGTTGACCGAATTCAGGCCGTTAGAAAAGGCTTTTCCGAAATCATTCGCCATATTTTCAACAGCTGATCCGCTTCTTTTTTGAGTTGAGTCTGCAGTCTGTGTCATTCCGTCCAGTTTGTCTATCGGCGAAACACCCATGTTTTCAAGACCGACATTCATCTGAATCCCGCTGTTTATAATTGGGCCGTGGGTATTGTGAATCGCGTTGTTATCCATTTTTTGATTCAAGACATCATCGAAAGCAGTCATTCCGTTTTTGTCTGACGCAATGTTAAACGATTCAAGATTCTTCGAGAAAATCTTGTTGTAATTTGATATTGAACTGTTTGCCATCATTGGATTGAATTCCATTGACTACTCCTTTTTAAATTCTCAATGCTGCAGAAATCATACCTTTTGTCGTTTCTGCGGTTGTTGCGTTGGCTTCATAGGCTCTTGAAGCAGAAACCATGTTCACCATTTCCTCGACGATATTTATATTCGGCAAAGTTACAAAACCATCCGCGTCAGCTTCAGGATTTGATGGGTCATAGACCGTTTTGTAAGGGTCGTTTGAAGGGGTAATCTCTGCCACTTCTACCCCTTGAGAAATCTTTTTTTCATCATAAGAAATTCCGCCCTTAAGCGCGATAGTACCGTTTGTCGGGCTATAATAAGCGTGGTGTTCTCCATCAGGGAATGCAGGCGCGTTAGAGCCAAGCTTGTCTGCATAAACAGCTTTAAAGGTAA
>CAZIVG010000248.1:0-2082 GCA_964542595.1 uncultured Muribaculaceae bacterium
CCGTTTTCTTCCATGTCCTTTGGCGTTCCACAGTAAACGATTTTCGTATCATATAACATTATTACTTTGTCATCACACCTTTGAATGGTGGATAATTGGTGCTTAACTATTACAGACGAGGGGTTTAACTCTTGTCTGAGCCTGACGATGTAATCCTCAATGATTGTGGAAGAAACAGGGTCAAGACCCGCTGTAGGCTCGTCATAGAGGATTGTATGAGGGTTTGTGACAATTGCTCGGGCAAAACTCACCCTTTTTTGCATACCGCCTGAAAGTTCGTGCGGCATTTTTTCTTCTATTCCCTCTAGCCCCACCATTTTTAGCTTTTTGGCAACGATGTCTTTTAATTCTTCATCAGAATATTTGTTTTTGAATTCTTTCCTCTCTTTAAGCGCAAACGCAATGTTTTCAAAGACATTTAACGAATCGAAAAGAGCAGAATACTGAAAAACCATCGCGATGTCTCCCGGAGAAACGAGGATTTCTCCTTTGTCGGGTTTTGTTAATCCGCAGATGAGTTTCAAAATTGTACTTTTGCCCGCCCCGCTAAGCCCGACTACCGCAACGATTTCGCCGTCGTTTACCGTGAAAGTTACGTCATCGAGAACGGTTTTTCCTTTGAAAGCTTTTGTTACGTTTTTAACTTCTATTGTCATTGTTTTGTCCTTAGTTTCTGTTTAAAAGAAGAAAAGCATCGCGAAGATATAGTCGATTATGCAAATTGCAACAAATGACCACACAACTGCTTTTGTTGTGGAGATTCCAACCCCTTTTGCGCCGCCGTATGCGAGGTATCCGCAGGTGCAGCTTATCAATGCGATTGTGGCTCCGAAGCAGGCTGATTTTGCCAGTGCAACGGCAATGTCTTTCACAAAAAGTCCGTGCCAGAGAGAACTTATGTAATTCAGTTTGCTGACGTGCGCCGAAAGGTATGCTGCTACTCCACCGCAGATTACGCCGAAGGTTGAGGCAATTGTCACAACGAATGGCATCATAATAAAGCCTGCAACCACTCTCGGCACGAAAAGATAATGAATAGGGTTTACTTTCAAGACCTTGAGTGCGTCAATTTGTTCTGTGACTCGCATTGTAGCGATTTCAGAGGCATAAGCGGAGCCAATCATCGAGATTATTGCAAATCCCGCCATAATCGCCCCCATTTCTCTTGTTGTGATGAGTCCCATAAGCATTCCGACGTACTTTTCGCCGCCTTGTTTAACCATTTCAGGTGCTACTTGCATTGAAATAATTATCGAACACATTCCGACAATTGCGAGGGTTATCGGGAGCGAATCTACCGCAAAACGACTGCATTGATTGATTATTAGTCTCCATTGCAAGCCGCGGTTTTTTACATCACAAAAAATCAATCTAAAAACCTGAACGGCTCTGATTCCCATTTCTCCAAGCGTTTCAAAGAAATCTTCTGCCTGTTTCAAAAGCAGTTTTGCAAGCGCCATCGTGGCACTTTGTTTAAAGATTTCCGAGACTTTTTGCGTGTTCATAAAACCTATTGTACCAGAGTTTTGGGGATTTGGCACAATCATTTGGTTTAATTAATTTACGGCTGAAATCTTTTCAATGACCTTCGTTGTGGATTTCCCTTCCACAAAGCTTATGAACTCTATTCTGCCGCCGTTTTCCATAATCGATTTTGCCTCAGGAAGAGTCTCAATTGTGTAGTCCGCACCTTTTGTGTGAACGTCGGGTTTGATTTCACAAAGCAATTCTTCAGGCGATGACTCGTCGAATAAAACGACATAATCCACACACTCAAGCGCACAAAGAATCTCCGCGCGGTCATCTTCGTTGTTAATCGGGCGATCCGGACCTTTTATACTTTTTACGGAAGAGTCCGAATTCAGACAGACAATCATTTTGTCCGCGTAAGTTTTTGTTTTTTGAAGGTAGCGCACGTGTCCGACGTGAAGAATATCAAAACATCCGTTCGTGGTAACGATTGTGGTGCCGTCTTTTCTCAACTGTGCCAAAAACTCTTGTATTTGTGAGCGATTAATTAATTGTCCCATTATTTTTTTAATCCTGTTCCTGCGTTGTTGTACGCAACTTTGATAATCTCTT
>CAZIVG010000249.1:0-2081 GCA_964542595.1 uncultured Muribaculaceae bacterium
CACTATCCGCGCTGTATCTTAGCTTCAAAAGCCTTGTTACGGGTACATTGTTGTTAGTCATAGCCGAAAATTCGTAGGCATGCCAAACATCCCACCCTCGAAATGGAAGATTTTCTTTGTTTATATTATATTGCTCGCGATTTTCAACTCTCGGCACAGAAACCAAAAGTGAGGGGTCGTATTTTTCACTGCCTTTTGATTGTTTGCCCAAAAAGGTTGAAGCGATTTTATCAGTTTTGCTTTGCATACATTTTAATATAGTCAAAACAAAAAAAAGTTGTCATTTTTTGTTATGACAACTTTTTTAATATTTACATTTGTTAATATTTAAGCGATTTCTTCCTGAGTCTCAACAGAAGATTCAACATGTTTTTTCGGAAGTTTAATCAACTCTGCAACATTATCACGTTTTCTGACCATTTCAGCCGTGACTGTGAATTCTTTTATGTCGCCTTGAGCAGGAACTTCATACATAATGTTCAACATCAATTCCTCAACGATTGAACGCAAAGCACGAGCGCCTGTTTTACGCTTGATTGCTTCTTTTGCAATGAGTTCAACTGCATCTGCATCGAATTTCAAATCAACATCGTCCATTTTTAGTAAGCACTGATACTGCTTGATAATCGCGTTTTTAGGTTCAGTCAAAATCATTTTCAAAGTAGCTTCATCCAACTGATCAAGCACCGCATAAATCGGTACACGGCCGATAAATTCAGGAATCAAGCCAAACTTAAGCAAATCATCAGGCTGCAATTTTTTGAGCATTTTTTGTGCAGCAGCCTCTTTCTCTGCTGCAGTAGCAGGAGCCTTTGCGCCAAAACCCAGTGATGTACCATCGTCTGCACGTCTTTCAACGATTTTGTCCAAGCCGACAAACGCACCACCGACGATAAACAAAATGTTTTTCGTATCTATCTGGATAAATTCCTGATGAGGATGTTTTCTTCCGCCTTGAGGAGGAACGTTCGCAACAGTACCCTCAATCATTTTGAGAAGAGCCTGTTGAACCCCTTCACCGGAAACGTCTCTTGTGATGCTCGGGTTTTCTGATTTTCTGGCAATTTTATCGATTTCATCGATATAAATTATGCCTTTCTCTGCTTTTTGAGCGTCAAACTCAGCACTTTGATAAAGACGAAGAAGAATGTTTTCAACGTCATCACCAACATAACCGGCCTCAGTCAAAGTAGTCGCATCAGCAACGGCAAAAGGAACATCGAGCATTTTCGCAAGCGTCTGAGCAAGTAAAGTTTTACCGGAACCTGTAGGACCTACAAGCAAGATATTACTTTTTTGGATTTCAATGCCTGTGTTTTCTTTTTCAGTAGCATTATGCGCAATTCTTTTGTAGTGGTTATAAACCGCAACAGAAAGAACTTTCTTTGCGTCATCTTGGCCAACGATATGTTCATCGAGATATGATTTGATTTCATGCGGCTTCGGCACTGCAGAAATATCAGCATCTTTCGGAGCTTCTTTTTCACCTTTATCTTTGTTCTCAAAGAATTCTTCGTCTAATATCTCATTACACAACTCGACGCACTCATCGCAGATATAAACCTCAGGACCCGCAATTAATTTTTTTACCTGGTCTTGAGTTTTACCGCAAAATGAACATTTTAAACGACTGTCATCGTGTTTTACCATTAATAGTCTCCTAATTATTATTCAGATTTCTGAAGTTTTTCCATAGAAACAACTTTGTCAATCATACCGTATTCGAGAGCTTCTTCCGGAGTCATGATATAGTCTCTGTCAGTATCTTTTTCGATTTTCTTGATTGACTGGCCTGTGTTTGAAGCCAAAATCTCATTCAATGACTTTTTGATTCTCAAGATTTCAGCGGCCTGAATCTCGATATCAGTAGCTTGACCTTGAGCGCCACCCAAAGGTTGGTGAATCAAGACTCTTGAGTGAGGAAGGCAAAGTCTTTTTCCTTTTGTACCTGAAGACAAGAGGAACGCACCCATTGACGCAGCTTGACCCAAGCAAATTGTAGAAACGTCTGAACGGATATGCTGCATTGTGTCATAAATCGCCAAACCGGCAGTAACACTGCCACCCGGAGAGTTGATGTA
>CAZIVG010000250.1:0-2073 GCA_964542595.1 uncultured Muribaculaceae bacterium
GTTGTTGCGAAAGCTGTTGACGTAAAGCCGATCGCGATTATTTCTCATTACACTCCTTTGCCAGAGTCGAGACGGCTTCAATGTGAGGCGCTAAATAAACAACTTGCGACTTACGATTATTACATCTATAAAACAGTGCAACCGAATTTGTTTTTTAATGTCCGTGGTTTTACAGACGAATCAGGCGTTCTTAAGCCTCAGCCCAATCAAATTTTTGATGAAATACGTAGCGTAATGAACAAGTTTTTTAAACAAGGTTTCAACGAGAAAATAACCCCTTATCAAAATGCTGGCAGACCAGCTTTCTTTTCCTCCGCTAATATTTTTCAATTTGATTCAAAAAATCTTAATAAGTTAAAAATCACAAATGTTGGCGAGAAGGAACATTTTATTGATTTGAAATATTAAAATTAAATATCTTCGATTTTGTAAAGATCTTTTCCGCCAACAGCTTTGTACAGCCCGATTGCGGAAATAAGGCAGTTTATCTTGTTCGAGACCTCATCTCTTTGCGTCAAAAGAAGCTGTTCTTTGTTGTATAAAACGTCAAGATCAGACGCTGCGCCGATTTTGTTTTTGCTGTTCATTAATAGATATTTTCGGTTTTCAATTTTTAGTCTTTCAAGGCTTTCTTTATAATTCTTGTCTGCAGTTTTTGTCAAAACGCTTGAATCGTTGACTTCCTGCAAGCTTGTTAAAATAGTTTTTTGGTAATTTTCAATGGCTTCTTCGTATTGATATTTTTTGAGTTTTAAAATTGCGACTTTCTTTCCTCCTGAAAATAGGTCGAAGGATGGTATTATTCCTGCGTTTGCAAGATGTGAGTAACTGTTGAACATTTTGCTCCATTGATAGGCGTTGAAGCCGATTTGGCCGTAAATTAAAAACTTTGGTAAAAATTCTTTTTTTGCGACTTTAACATCTAAGCCGATTTTTTTTATGTAATCTTCTGCTCTTTGATAATCGGGTCTTTTCTCAATTACCTTCGAGTCAAAGCTTTGCGGCAGCCCTGCTAAAACGGTTACTTTTTCATAATCATTAGTTTTTATGTTTTTATTTCCGTCTGAAAGATAAACTTTAAGCTGATTTTCAAGAACTGACTTTGTGTTTTCAAGGTTGTTGATAGCTTCGCGATTAATCGTCAGTGTTTTTCTTTCTATCAAAACCTCATTCTCAGTGCATAGTCCGTTTTTGAACTTTATTTCTGTTTTTTTTAGTATTTCTTCTTGAATTGAAATAATCTCCTTTTGAATTTCTATCAATTTGTTAGTTTTAATCAAATTGAAGTAATCAGTTGCGAAAGCACTGGTCAATGCGATATAGCTTGCTCTTTCATCCTGTTTTATCATTTCAAGTTGTTTTTCGATGCTTTTGGTTTTTAATCGGTTTTGTCCCCAGATATCGACTTCATAGGCGGCAGTGAGGGGCATTTGGAACTGATATTGAGAAAAACTCGGAATAATCAAATTCCCAAACTGCTGGTTACTTGAAGGCATAACTCTGCCGAAATTTCCGTCAATTCCGACTTGAGGCAGTTCATTTGCAAATGAAATTTTTACAAGTTTTTCACCTTCTTTGACTTTGAGTGTTGCGATTTTTAGGTCATGATTGTGTTCGTAAAGTTCTTGGATATACCCGCTGAGGATTGGGTCGTTGTACCTTTCCCACCAGCCAATATTCAGATATTCAATTTTTGGGGTTGTCTCTTTTTCCTTTGCTGAAGAGAACATTTCTTGTTGTGTAAAAAACATTATGAGCATTGTTAAAATTATTAAGACCGAGTATTTTTTCATATTAATTTACTTTCTTTTTCTTCTTGTGTTATGATGATAACACAAGAAGACATTATAATGAAACAAAAAATGTCAAAAAAATCTAAAAATTATCTTTTAAATAAACGCGTTGGTGCCATGCTAGTTGCAACGGGAGTCCTCTCGAGAGTAATGGCATTGCAGCTTTTTGCAGAAAAAGGATTCGAGATTACGCCCGAGCAGTATCTTGTTTTGTCTTTGATTATGGACTCCGGCGGTGAGTTGTATCAGCGTCAAATATCTGAAATAACTTATAAAGATA
>CAZIVG010000251.1:0-2058 GCA_964542595.1 uncultured Muribaculaceae bacterium
TGAGCAGTTACAATTGCGTCGTTTCTATATTCTGAAATTGTTGTCTTTGTACCATTCTTGGTGGATTTTTGAGAAATAGCAGCAACCTGAATACCGTCTTGATTGTTTACTTCAAAAGTTCCATCAGGGAATTGCATAACAGAAAACTCCGGCGATGGATATTTCTTTTTGATATTAGCCATATCTGAATACTCTTGATCATTAATTTTGGGTTCGACCCATTTCTGGTCTTGAAGCTTTATTACGACTTCCTTTTTACCATTTTTAACACCATTTGCACCTGACGACACAGCAATTTTAGACATTGCACCTACACTGTTTACTTCGTTCATTAGATTTCTCCTGTTAACTTTTATTAGTAACACACCTATCTAATCGGTATTTATTTAAAAAACTTTATTTCGATATCATATCTACAGAATACACTGTTACAAAAATTTATATCATCAAAAAATAAAACCAAACAACAAATCCTCAAAAACCAACTGGGGCTTAATATATGCAGAGGCTTTCTTTTTTGCACGTTGAATTTTTAAAATGTCTTTTTTAATCTTCTGCACAAGGGTTTTGTTCTCCAAATTGCTTTTGACAAGTTGAACAAAATAAAACTCTAAGCTGTCCAAAACTTTTTCAAACCCCATGCCTGCAGCTTCAGCCTCTGTCAAAATCGACTGAGCAATGTTCAAAATTTCCACCTTTTGCAAAGAAGGATAAGAGGATAAATGCTTCGCCAAAAACGAAGTATCGTAAACCTGACAAGAAAAAGACGGAATATAAAAACTTTGTGAACGAGAAATTATCGTTTCAATTATATCTTCCTTATCCTCGGTAAGAAAAATAAAAAGAGTTCTCTCAGGCGGCTCTTCAATTGATTTTAAGAGTGAATTTGCAGAAGATTCAATCAAAACCTCTCGGTTCAATGGTTTTGGGAGCCATTTTTCTTGCGGAAATTTAAAATTCAGTTCACTGAAATTTTGAAGGTGACTTTTTTCGGCATCTGACGGCTCAGAAAGCTGTGAGTCACAAAAAATAAAAACGCGATAATAGTCTGACGAATTTATCAAGCTATTGTTAATCATAAGGGTTTGTCTGATAGAAATTACCTTCGTTGAAGTGTCATCAGAAGGTTTATTGTCATTTTTAGAAACAGTCAAAATGGCAGGATGCTGGTTGTTTCGAATCCAATTACAATTTATACAATTGCAGTCATGAGCAGTATCTTTTTGACAATTCAATTGTCTAGCGATTTCAGTCGCCAGATAATATTGCGCTGCAATATCCTGACCGTAAAGCACGATTGACTGGGCAAAGCTACGTTTTTCGTTTTTAATTGCCGCTTCAAAGTATTTTGTAAAATATTCAAATTTTTGTTTTAAAATCGGATGAAACACGATATCTTTAATTTCCCTCTAGCTTAAAAGTGCTAATTCCACAGGCAATTCATAAAAAGCCATTTCGCCTGTTTTGATTCGATATTCCGCATCGAGCAGATTCTTTCTGATTTTGATAAGTCTATCCATCGGTACATTTTTCAACTTTTCAAGATGTTTTTTCACAATAAACTCAGGCAGTCTTGTTTTCGAAGCAATTTCAAACGACCCCATGCTCACCGAATCGACTTTAATCGAAGCCATTTTAGTAAAATTTGTTTGCAAAACTGCAAGAATCTCCAGATAGTGTTTGTTTGCGCAGAGTTTTTTAAACTCTCGAAACGCCAAGTCTCTTTGCCCTGAGAGAATGTAATCCGTCAAAACAAAAATATCCTCGGTTGAAGAACAAATGTTGTTTATATCCTCTTTTTTGATGTTTGTCTCGGGATGAACGGAAAGTTTCAGCTTATCCAACTCCTTATCAATAACCCGAAGATTAGTCCCGAGACGTTCAATCAAAAACTGAACTGTGTCCGAAGACATCGTCAATTCTTTCTTTTTGGCCTGTTTTTGAATCCAAGAAGAGAGTTCTTTTTGATAAGGTTTGAATTCCGCAAACTCGGTAACTTCACCGAATTTCGACAAAATCTTAAAAAGTTTTCGTCTCGTGTCTATTTTTCTTGTGCTT
>CAZIVG010000252.1:0-2041 GCA_964542595.1 uncultured Muribaculaceae bacterium
ATAGGTAGAAAACTTGTATCCACGTTCAAATTCGATCTTTTCAAACGCTTTCATCATACAGATGTTGCCTTCCTGAATCAAATCAAGGAAATGGAGACCACGGTTGATATATTTTTTTGCAATATTAACAACAAGACGTAAGTTTGCTTTTGCAAGATCATCTTTTGCTTGTTTGTCTTGCTTTTGGCTGACCATAAATTGCGTGTAATGTTTACGGATCACCGCTTCAGGTAACCCCATTTCACTTTCAATTTTTTTGTTCAGCTTTTGGCTGCTACGCACAATCTTTTGCTGCTGTTCGATCATTTCCAGATGTTCAGCAGTCTTTGATTTTGATGCTTCAAGCGTTTTGAGCTTTGCTTGTGCCGTTTTAATTTCATCATTGCGTTCGTTAAGCTTTGCAATAGCTTTTTCAATACGTTTGCCCAGCTTACGAATCAATTTGTTAGAAAGTTTGATTGATTTGATCTTTTCAACGATCGCTTCTTTATTTTGACGCACTTTATCAAGCATCTCTTTTTTGAGTGCATCAGTCGTCAATTTACCGCGATAGCTGTTGTAAATTCTATCTTCATTATCGATTAAGTCTTTAATTTCATTGATTGTGTCAAGCAGTTGTTTCTTTTCAGCTTCAATCATCGGGAAGTTTTCTTGGTCAAACTCAGAAAACTGAATGATATCCTTGAGCGCCAATGCGTCTTTTTGCAAGCGTTCACCAATGATCACAAATTCTTTGTGGATGAACGGGAACTGTGCAATAGCATCAATAGATTTTTTCTTGCTACCAGAAATCTTGTCTGCAATAACTTTTTCTGTTTTTTTGTTCAGAAGGGGAATTTTCCCGATATCACGCAAATAACTTTTAACGCCATCGATCAATTGGCCAGAAGAGCTGGTGCTGCGTAGGGCAAGGCGGTCCTCTTCCTCTTCGCTTTCATCCTCTTCTTGCTCTTCTTCGTCGATATCGATATCGATATCACTGTCCAAAGAACCACCCAGTTTTTTGATCGGCTCGTCATCAAATGATTGAATCCCTAGCGATCCATCACCCAATTCATCTTGCATCACGATTTCAACGTTTTCCCGATCAAGTGTTTTGAGGATTTCTCGTACTTCCGGCTCTGAAAAGTCGTTATGTTGGCAAAATTCTAGGACCTCTTCATATGAAACAACACCACTACGAATCCCTTTTTCAATAAAGGAATTGATGATGTTTTTTTGTACCTCAGCATCTTTTTTTTCTACAACCTTTTCCACCACAGCGGGTTTTTTTGGTGCAGGCTTGGCAGCAGAAGTTTTTTTGGCCGCAGGTTTTTTTACCGCGGTCTCATCTTCGCTGGAAGCTATAACTTTTTTGATCATTTTTTTTATCATATGAGTCCTCGTTTGAGTAACTTTTTTTTCAGTTCCTGAAATTCGTACAGAATCTTTGTCGCCTCCGGCGAGCCACTTGCATCATGCATAGCAGCTAATTTTGTTTTGGTTGTCAGCACAAATGTTTTCCAATGCTTCTTTTGAAGCTGTAATAAAAGCTGATCGTACAGGTCCTGCTGATCGATCTCTTGGTATTCCAGTACCATTTTGCTCACTAATAATTTTTCCGGTTCACTCAGCACGGTAAAAAATTGGACAAATTCGACAGGAGTGTCCCCCTGGCGCAATAGTTCAAGTTTTTTTAAAAGCGTACTGATGCGGGGGTCAGCGTAGTTGAGTAAGTAGTTAAGATCTTCCTCCGGCAATCTTTCCCGTCTATTGAGTATAACAGAAAACAGCTTTTTTTCCAGTTCTGGGATCTCTTCTTGAAAGCTACTTTCCTCATCTGGAGCGGCATAAGAATCAGGTTCTTCCTCCTGGTGGTACCCTGGTGATGAGTATTCACGGTACAGCTCTTTTTTGAGGGTATCGTACGGAATATCAAAGGTGGCAGACATTTGCTGCAAAAGGATATCTTTTTTTAGGTCATCCGACAGATTGCTGATGGTTTTGACCAGTTTGCGAACAGCAGCAAGCTTGGCATGCAGGGTGTTTGAGGCATAGTCTT
>CAZIVG010000253.1:0-2024 GCA_964542595.1 uncultured Muribaculaceae bacterium
CCCAACACCCCGAAAGATTCTTCAGCTCACTGAGGGTTTTCAACAAAAACCTCGCAATCGTCGACACAATCGTAAAAAACCTTCTGACATCAATAAAAGCCTAGCCCACCCGACCCCTTAACATTCCTTAACAAAAATCTGCTATAATAAAGTTATTACTAAACTTTTTCGAATTTATGCCGATGGATAAAACAGATATTAAGGAGCGATTATGAAATTCGGTGACAAAATTTTCAGCGCAAAACAATCCATCATGCAAAAAGAAATTTTCGAGCAGCCCGCTGTGGTCAAAAACCTTTTGGAACGCCACATTACGCCAGATGAGAAAATCCATCTTAACATCCCGCTCAACATCGAAAACATCGTCATCGTCGCGAGCGGTTCGTCCTACAACTGCGCAGCAATCGCGGCCCCCTTGTTCATCGAATTTGCGGGTATCCCTTGCGAATACGAATATGCCTCCGAATTCATTCTGCAAAAAAAACATTTCATAACCCAAAACTCCCTCTACATCTTCGTTTCACAATCAGGTGAAACCTCCGACACTCTGGCCGCATTAAAACAGATTAAAAAAGAAGGCGTAAAAACGCTTTGCATAACAAACGCCGAAAACTCCTCGATGTGGGAACTTTGCGACTACAGAATCCTCTCCGACGCAGGGAAAGAAGAAAGCATCGCCTCCACAAAAGCTCTCACCGCACAGATTTTGTGCTGTATGCTTGTTTTATTCAAACTCAAAGCGTCACGCGGCGAGGATATTTCAGGGTATTTGAACACGCTAAAGCGAATCCCCATCTATCTTGAGCGGATAAAAAACGATTTCGACAAAATCAAAGTCGGCGCAGGGCTTGTCTCAAAATACAAAAACATCGCCATTCTCGGCAACAAAAACTACTACCCCGTCGCGAAAGAAGGGGCGCTCAAAATAAAGGAAACCTGCTATTTGAACGTCATGGCGTATCCGTTCGGAGAGTTCATGCACGGGCATGTTGCGGTTTTGAACCAAAAATCAATCGTAATCGCAATCATTGACGAGGAAAACGCCGAATTTGCCGTGAAAAACCTCAAGAAAATCAAAGAGGATTACAACCCGAAAATCATTTGCATAACCTCCGTTCAAGAGGTCAAGGCGGGCGATTTGAACCTTTACATAAAAACGAAGCGAAAGATTAAAGCGATTTTCGGCGCGCTGATTACGCTGCAGTTGATTGCGTGCGAATTGGCGAGCATTCTGAAAAAGAACCCCGACCGCCCGAAAGGTTTGAAAAAGGTCGTTCTGGATTAAGCCTAAAACCTACGACACAAAATTTGCAACAGTTTCCAAAAATTCCAAAATCTGAATCGGCTTCGAAACGTAAGCAGCCGCGCCCAAATTCAACGCCTTTTCAATCTCAACATCCATTGCACAAGCCGAAACAACTATCACAGGCGTGTCTTTCTTGTAACGCTCCAAAAAATCATAACCCGAAACCAAAGGCATTTGGATGTCCAAAAGAATCAAATCAAAATCATCCGCCTCCGCTTTATCAAGCCCCTCTTGGCCGTCTTTTGCAGTCTCGACGGAGTAATCGCGTGTCTCGAGAACATCAACAATAAGTTTGCGGTTGAGTTCGTTATCTTCTACAACAAGGATTTTTTTCATCTACTTTTCCTTTTTCTTCTTCGTTTTGAGCGGAAGTTTCACGTAAAAAGTCGTACCCTCATCAACCTTGCTCTCGAAAGAAATCTTTCCGCCATGAAGTTCGACGAGTTCCTTCGTAATCGTCAACCCAAGCCCCGTAGAACTTTCTTTTTTCGAATAAATATTGTTCAATTGGACAAACTTCCCGAAGATTTTTCCGTGATATTTTTCCTCAATGCCGATGCCGTTGTCCTTCACAAAAATCGTGACACTCGACTTGTTGAAGGTATAACCGATTTCGATTTTTCCCTTTTCTTTGGTGAACTTAATCGCATTGATCAAAAGTTTTTACAAAATCTGTTGAATTTTCTGATAATCCGCTTCAATCTCGAGGAAGTCTTTC
>CAZIVG010000254.1:0-2019 GCA_964542595.1 uncultured Muribaculaceae bacterium
AACAAGAGGGTCATTGTCAATCGCAACACCACGAGAAGCGCCGAATTTCAAGGCAGTAATCGCCAAAATCCCGGAACCCGTTCCGATATCAGCAACCTCATCGCCTTTTTTCAAGTACTTTTCGATAGCCTGAATACAAAGCTGTGTAGTAGCATGCGTACCCGTTCCGAAAGCTGAACCCGGGTCAAGTGTAATCAAAATCTCGTCTTTTTTGTGAGTGCATTCTTCCCAAGAAGGACAAATAATCACATGCTCAGAAGCTTTCATAGGTTTCCAGTGTTCTTTCCACTTTTGTGACCAGTCTTGGTGAATAACTTTTTTCGCAGAAATTGTCCACTCACCCAGTTCTTCATCCGTGAAACCTTCTTCTTTAAACATTTCCTTTGCTTCTGTGAATATTTTTTGAACTTCAGAGGGCGAAAATTCATCCTCTTCAATCAAAACATAACCCTTCGCAACATTGTTTGTTGTCTCGATAAGTTCCAAATCCTTATACTTTTCTTCTGCTTGAACAACGCCCTCGCACTCGAATTTTTCAAAGAAAATATCTGTCGCAAGTTCAATTGCCCCCGGATTAATTTTTACGGAAATTTCAAAATAGTCTTTCATTTGCTTAAACGCCCTTATTGATTAAAAATTAGGAATTAAAGACGCCCATACGTCTGAATTTGTTGTATCTGTCTTCTTTTAATTGCTGAGGAGTCATGTTTTTATACTCATCAAGTGATTTCAAGATTTCAGATTTCAACTCATTTCCGATTGCGTCATAGTCGTAATGCGCGCCGCCCAAAGGCTCTTGAACAATTCCGTCGATTATGTTGTATTTCAACAAATCAGGACCGGTGATTTTCAAAGCATCAGCCGCGTCTGCGGCTCTGGAAGCATCTCTCCAAAGGATTGAAGCGCAACCTTCAGGTGAAATTACTGTGTAATAAGCGTGTTCTAAAACCAAAACCTTATTCGCAACAGCAAGACCCAAAGCCCCGCCTGAGCAGCCTTCGCCTGTAATTACAGCAACAACGGGAACATCAAGCTTTGCCATCTCTTTTAAATTCACGGCAATTGCAATGCCCTGTCCGTGTTCTTCTGCCTTGATTCCGGGGTAAGCACCGGGAGTGTCGATCAAAGTCACAATCGGCAAACCGAATCTGTTCGCATGTTCAAAAAGTCTCAATGCCTTTCTGTAGCCTTCCGGCTGGGGCATACCGAAGTTGTAAACAAGGTTTTCTTTTGTAGATTTACCCTTGACCGTGCCGACAATCATAACGGGCTTTTCACCGATTCTCGCAACACCACCGATGATTGCTCTGTCGTCAGTTCCTTCTCTGTCGCCATGCATTTCAACAAAATCTGTTGTGATTAAGTTGATGTAATCCAAGAAATTCGGACGATTAGGATGTCTGGCAATTTGGAGTTTTTGCGCAGGTTTCAAATTATCATAAAGTTCTTTTTTATATTCACAGGACTGCTGTTCAAAGTTTTTGATTTCTTTTGAAAGGTCCATGCCTGATTCTTCACTCATTTTTTTAAGATAGTCTGAAATTTGGGCATCTAATTTTAATGTTTCATTTTCAATAAAATCAATTCGTTCAGTGGAATTTTTAATTTTATTTTTATTTACAGTGTTTACAGTGTTTACAGTGTTTACACTGTTTATACTACTTTGTTTTAAATGTATAGTACTTTCAGTTTTTTCACTGTTTTCATGAACTAAGCCTTTAGCTTTAGCTTTTTCATGCAGTTCAAGTGCTTTGTCGTAATTTCCTTCATAAATATAAGCTTTTTTGTCCTCAATAAACATTATTTTGTTGGCAACTTCATTTAGTAAATATCTATCATGAGATACAATAATAGCACTTCCAGGAAATGTTTTAATTGCTTCTTGAAAGGTTTGTTTAGAGATGATATCCAAATGGTTTGTAGGTTCGTCTAATAATAACAAAGCACTTTTAGTAAGCATAAGTTTAGCAATAGCTACTCTGCTACGTTCTCCTCCTGACAAAACAGATATTTTTTTAT
>CAZIVG010000255.1:0-2013 GCA_964542595.1 uncultured Muribaculaceae bacterium
CGATCCTTATGATCAAATGATTACTGACATATTCAGGCCTGTCGTTGATGTAAAGCCTGATGCTGTCATCGGTCGTTATCGCGGTACAATGTACTTTTCACTGGGGGCAATATGATTAATTTGAGGAAATTTTTGGGCTTTTTTTTGTTGAGCACGATGCTATTGTCTCAAGCCGGTTTTTGTAATGATACAGAGAGCACAAATCTTTTTGAAATTCCGATTGATTCTGTTCCACCGGGTGGCGGTGGCAGTGGCGGTGGCGGCGGCCTAAGCCGTGGCGCAGTCACGGCAATTGCCTTGGGCTCTGTTTTTGGCGGACTCGGGGCACTTGGTGGAATAGGATATTATTTTTACAAGAACAACTTGGTTTTGAAGCCGGGTAATGTTTTCGGGCAAAATTCGCCTTTTTCTACAATATGTTTAAATGACGATTCTTTACTTCAAAAATTGAAGCAGACTCCTGAAAAGAATAAGCATTTGATAAGGGCTTTAGAGTTGCTTAAGCCTCAAAATTGTGACAGTGCAAGGTTTTTGGTTGTGCAAGACTCAAAGATTTTGAATAAAACCTTTAATACAGTGTTTTTTGAACTTCCCGAACAATTAAATGCGCCGATGTTGAACGTTAGAATTATTCAGGTTTCTAATCCTTACGGATTAAAAGGTAAAATGCCTGAAATTGATTCAAAAATACTTTTGAATCCAAAGGGAAAAGATGTCAACGAGGTTGCAACGATTGTTGTTAAGAACGATCCTTCACGAGGAATTTTTGTTAAAAAGGGCCAAATAAAAGACTTGAAGAGCAAAATTGTTTCGATTAACACTTACTATGATTCGACAGAAAAAACAGCAAAAGACCAAATTTATGCTCTTGTTGTTGAGTTTTCTCACTAGTACATAAACGGGTTATACTGAGGATTTTCGACTTCAGTCATGTATTCATTAATTTTCTTGAGGCGTTCGCTCATGTCAGGATATTTTCTTCTCATGTCACACAAATCAGACTGAATTTCTCTCCAAGGAGTTTGGATGTCACAAAGGTTCAAGGCGTGGTTGATTTCTTCTCTTTCCGCTGATGATGCCCCAAATCTCAATTCGTTTTTTTCTGAGGCAAGGATGATTTTTCGAAGCAAATTTCTTCTTGAACCAACTGCAAGCACGTCGTATTCTGCTTTTGTGTTTCTGTCGAAAGATGTTAAAAAGACTTTTACCATGCCCGCAAAAGAGTTAAAAAACTTGTCATCAGGAGTTTGTAAATCATCGAGGATTCTTATGTTTTCGCCGTCAGCGAGGAAGTTATTTGGGTTTATTGTGTCAAAACTTTTTCGAAACTCTGATGCTGTTTTGAAATCTTGGGCAACTTCATCGAAAGCTTTTTGGGGCATTTTTGAGAAGCGATTAAGGTAAACTTCTCTGTAATAATTCATCTTTTGAGCCGAATCAAAGATCCCTTCTTTTACGCCTGCACAAAGTGAATCATTCGTTTTTGCCGCATTTTTGAGGAATTTAAAATCTCCGATTTTTGCAACAAAATCACCATAATATGTTTTGAATTTTTCACTAAAAGAAGTGTCGTTTAAGTTGAATTCTCCGAGGTTGTTTTCTTTGTTAAGAGCTGTTTTAAGTACAAATTCATCGTCGATTTTATAAACTGCACCAAATTCGCCTGAACCTACTTTGTTCTCTTGTTTGGTGATTTGAGAAAGAATTTCTTTGAAAGTTTCAACCAGATTTTTTTGCGCAGCAGGTTCTTTTTTTGTTGAAGAAATCATGCTCTTTAATTCGCTGGAAAACTGAGCAGGCGTAGCTTTAAAGCTTAAATTTTTTCTTTGGAAGGTTATGTTTTGGGGGTAATTATTGGTGAAATTGATTGACATTCGAGGCTTTGACTTTCTTCTGCTTTACTCTTTTTAAGAGTGCTGAAAATAAAAATTGCCCTAATTGTAAGTTTTTTTAATATTTTGTAATGATATGCTAAAATAGATTATCCACCGGGTAAGGGGCACAGGGGCTAAA
>CAZIVG010000256.1:0-2009 GCA_964542595.1 uncultured Muribaculaceae bacterium
GTATTCACACAATCCACCCCTTTATTCACAAACATAAGAGAAAATATGAATGTCACAAAGTATTGCCCCTCCAACGGTGTTGACGGGGCTGCATGCCTGTTTATAAAGGCAACGACCAAGTAAAATAAGAAAGCTTCGGAGATGATATTCTTCCCTTACTCATCCAACTACGCATCTATCATTGCCGTAGATGTTAACGGAATGAAAGGCCCTAACAAATGGGGATATGATTTGTTTTCTCTTCAGGTTGTCGGAAATTACAGCAAAAATCCTGTTTACAAACCCGGCGGATGTGAATTTGTAGAAAAAGACGGAAAATCAGGGACACAAATGCTCAACAATAAATAAGCCTACCGACTGTTCACGCCATATCCGAACATTGCAAAATCATATTTTGCAGGGTCTTCTTTGTCGTATGATTTCAAAAAAGCCATAAGTTCAACAACAGAGGCATAATCATTTTGTTTACGTTTTAAAAGCCCTAACGAACGCGAGACTTTTGCAACATGAACATCCAAAGGTATTAAAAGTTCAGACTTGGGTAAAAAATCCCAAATCCCCAAATCAACTTCTCCATCTCTGACAAGCCACCGCAAAAGCATATTGAGCCTTTTGCACGCACTACCCTTTGACGGGTTCGGCAGCAGATGGAAAAAGCCGTTCGTAACATCCATCGTCACTCTCGAATAAAAATAGTCAACAGCTGTCTGCAGCATTCCCTTAATCGTTTTCGAACCTTCCCAGCCATATTTATATAACGATTCAAGCGATTCATTTTGAGCGTACAATGATTTTAAAATCAAAAGAACTTGAACCAAATCAATCCCTCTCGAAAATCTATAGTCAAAATCGTCAAACAAACCTTCTTTTTCGTTAAAATCTAACAAGAAGTTGAAAGGCTCATTTTGCATTCTTTCAAATAATATATTCAGTTTTGAAACAAAAACTTCTCTTTTTCCATAAGCAAAAATCGACGACAAAAAAGCAGCAATTTCAATATCCTTTTTTTCTTTAAATCTATGCGGAAATTGAATCGGATCGTCTTTTATGAAATCTTTTGTTTCGTAAGTTTTTACTAATTCATCAAGATATAATTTCGTGTCCATTTCTCACCATTTCAAAGTAATTTTTCAAAAGCGCATCACACTCTGATTCCATTATACCGCCTTTTATAATTAGTTTCGAATTCAAAAGGCCTTTGTAATCATCCAAAACAGAAAATGCACCGTACAAATTGTCAAAAGAACCAAAATAAAGATTCTCGATTCTTGACTGCATAATTGCCCAAGCACACATCGGGCAAGGCTCTAACGTGACGTACATATCACAACCATTCAATCGCCAGGAAGTGATTTTCTCAGAGGCCTCTCTTATAGCGAGGATTTCAGCATGAGCTGTAACATCTTTTCGCAGTTCTTTTTCGTTGTGACAAAAAGCAAGTATCTCTCCGTCTTTTACAATGACTGCACCAACCGGTATGTCTTTGCCTGATTTTGCAGCAATTTCTAAAGCTTTTTGCATAAAAAATGTATTCATATTAGTTTAAATATATTACAAAATATTACAAATAATCATATTTATTTAAGGATATTGTAATATTTCTTCACAAAAAGCTTGCATTTTGATATACTTGATGATATATTAAATATATACATTAGTGTTTTAAAGTTGTCTCATAAAGTCTTTTAGCAGGGGAACTCCCTCTATTCAGGCTTAGTTTTTATGCAAAAAATTAGGATATTAATAAATTAGGAGTAAGTGTATGCCAAAAATGTCTTCATTCTCATCTACAAAACCATCTTCACACAATGTTCTTCCGAATCAAAACGATGACACTCTGAATGTTTACATCAGAGAGATCTCCAAAATCCCTGTTCTAAGCGCGGAAGAAGAAAAAGAAATTGCAAAAACAGCGAAAGAAGCGTCCGAAAAAGAGGCCTTAAAAGCCAAACAAAAACGTGTCCGCTCTAACCTGAAACTAGTCGTAAATATTGCAAGAAAGACAATTC
>CAZIVG010000257.1:0-1993 GCA_964542595.1 uncultured Muribaculaceae bacterium
TTGTTGATTGCACGAATTCCGCACGCTTCCAGTCGGTCTTGCATCCACTGTGGTGAAGGCTTAATGGTAACGTTGCCCAAAAGGCCTGCGCTGTAATATTTGCAACCTTCTTTATCAAGGATTTCCACTTCAAAATCCTTTGTTGAAAGATCTTGTGTGTTTTGAAGCGGTGAGAAATTCAATTTTTTGTTGAAGATTGCGCAAAGTTCTCTCGCGACGCCGATAATAGACATTTGGTCGCCTCGATTTGCCGTTGGCGCGATGTGGATTACGATGTCTTCTTTTATGTCGAGAACTTTTTCGAGCGGTTCGCCGAGTTTAAGGTCGTCATAAATTCTGTTAAGGATAAGGATTCCATCTTCTTCCTGTTTGTTTTCAAGTCCCAATTCGTCTTGAGAGCAAAGCATTCCCTGTGATTCAACCCCTCTGATTTTTGCAGGGGTAAGTTCAAACTGCTCGCCTGTTTTTCTGTCGAGAACTTTTGAGCCGACAGAAGCGTAAGGAATTATTTGGCCCGCTTCGATGTTTTGTGCGCCACAAACAACAGTTCTTGTGCCGCCGTTGGCTTCACCAAGGTCAACAGTCACGAGGTGCAGTTTGTCAGCGTTCGGGTGCTGGTCAACGAGGACGATTTTTGCTGTTTTTATGTTTGAAAATTTCGCTCCGATTTTTTCGATTTCTTCAACCTCAAGTCCGCTCATAGTCAATTCGTGCGCGATTTGTTCAGGCGTTACATCTTTTAAATCTACATATTCATTAAGCCATTCGAGTGAAATTTTCATAATTCGTCCTTTTTATCCTATGTTTATAGGTCAATTTTATAATAAATAAGGGTGAAAAAAAAGCGGTTTGTGAAAATAAACCGCTTTTTGTATAAAGAACTTGTTTTAGTCGTTTCGTAATTTCGCCAACAGGTTCAAAATCTCGATGTAAAGCCAAACGAGAGTCACCATTAACCCGAATGCTCCGTACCATTCATAATCTTTTGGGATAAGGTTTTTTGCGCCTTGTTCAATAAAGTCAAAATCAAGAATCAAGCACAATGCTGCAACAGCGACAACGATTCCGCTGAATACTATGCTCATCGGGCCTGTACCTGTGATGAACGGAATGCTGAAATGTAAGAAGCTTCCGACGAGGCTTATTATGTATAAAACCATAATCGTGATTAATGCAGACATCAAAACGGCTCTAAATTTTTCGGTTGCACGGATTGCGCCGGCTTTGTAAAGTCCGAGCATTACAAAAAACACAAGCATCGTCCCGCCGATTGCCTGAACTGCGATTCCCGGGAATTGTTTTTCCAACATCAAAGATAGGCCTGCCAGCACTGCACCTTCCGCGAATGCATAGACAGGTGCGAGGAATTTCGCCAGTTTTGGGACGAAAATCGTTACGAGAGCTGAAACTGCTCCAACAATCAAGGCAACCATCATTATCATAACAACTTTATCCGTATAGCCCATCAATGCTTGATAGAAAACTGCTGCGCCAGAGACAGCCGCAAGCAGAATCAATACAAAAGCCTTGCCGATTGTGCCTGAAACAGTCATCGGAACAGCGGAAAGCGTTTGTTCGCCATTATCCATTTTTGCCAAAACAGGGTTTGAACTTCTAAACATAATTTTCTCCTAAATTTAAATTATAGTCTATCAATATCACGTTTTTTCTTAAATGGCAATCGTCAAGCCTGATGAAATTTCCTATTCAAAAAAGAAATTAACCTGTTTTTCAAAAGTTTTTTCGAAGAGGTCTTTTTTCTTTTCTGCCATTTTCAAGCTTGGCTTGAAACCTATTGTTTTGAAGTAAAATTCTATTTTTTCTCGTGTTTCATTGACTCTTATTCTCAAAATTAAATTTTTGTGCGGTTTGTCCAATCCGTCAGCGAGTCTCAAAATTGATGCAAGTTTTTTCACGGAATTTCTTTCGTCTTTGTCCAGTGAGGCGTATGGTTCATGTTTGTTTTTGTCCGGAAATGAGCCTCGATGATAAC
>CAZIVG010000258.1:0-1989 GCA_964542595.1 uncultured Muribaculaceae bacterium
GTCGGAGCAATGGCATTGATAGCATTCACAAATGCTTTTTCAATAATTTTCCTCGGTGAAGCAAGAACCCAAAAAGCGCAAAACGTAAAAAATGATGTTTCAGCAACCTCACTTATCCCGATTTTTGTTCTGGTCGGTTGCGCATTAGTAATCGGCTTATTCCCGCAAGACTTCATAAAACTGGTAACAATTCCGGCACAAAGTTTCGGTGCGGTTTATACCCCCTTAAAATTACTGAAAATCGTGTCATTTTTTAACGTCACTCTTTGCGGAACAATCTTTGCGGTACTTGGATTAAGAGCCGTTCTTTTGAAAAGCAAAGCGATTGAAAAAAGAGAAACCTGGGGCTGCGGATATCAACATCCGACTCCAAAAATGCAATACAGTGCAAACTCTTTCACAAGACCGTTTCTTGGATTTTTGACTCCATTTTTCATAAGAGAATTAAACTTTACCCAAATCAAAGATCTCTTCCCGAAAAAAACCTCTTTTAAATCCAGAATCATCGATATTTTTGAATATTACATAGTGAAACCGATTGTCGTTGTGGATGAATTTATTATTTCAAAATTCTATTGGATTCAAAGCGGACATACGCAGAAATATTTGATTTACGGAGTTATTTTCCTCGTTGCGGCATTGGCTCTGGTAATCGGAGGAAAAATCTAATGCTGTTTTTGACTGTTTTAATTTTGCCGTTTATTTTTATCGGACTGATAAACAAAACAAAAGCCCTTTATGCGGGGAAAAAAGGAGCATCAGTGCTTCAACCGTATTATGAATTTTTTAAATTACTAAAAAAGGGTGAAGTAATAAGCAATTCGACATCCTTCGTTTTTCAAATTGCTCCATCGGTAAATTTGGCTTGCACAATCATCGCCGCAGCAATCTTAACCCTCGTACATTTCAAAGGAGATTTCATTCTTTTTTCTTATGTATTGGCGCTCGGGAAATTCTTTTCTGTTATTTCTGCAATGGACACAGGTTCAAGCTTTGAAGGAATGGGTGCAGCCAGAGAAGTAAGCTACACTTCTTTCGTTGAACCTGCGCTTTTTATAACGCTGGGGTCGGTCGCGGCATTGAGCGGAATTTATTCGTTTCAAACACTTTTCGGATTGATTCAGGTCAAAAACGAAATCATTGTTCTGATTGCTGTTTTAGCAATTTGCGGATTGTTTATGATGACACTGATAGAGGGTTCAAGAGTGCCGATTGACGACCCGAACACCCACCTTGAATTGACTATGATTCATGAGGTTATGGTTTTGGACAATTCAGGCGTCGATCTTGCTTTCATTCATTATGCGAGCGCACTGAAAATGCTTTTGTTTTCGTCTTTAATCGCAATGATAATATGTCCTCAATTCTGGTGGGCATACCTAATCATCGTTGGCGTGATTGCATTTTTAATCGGGACTATAGAATCAGTTGGCGCAAGAATCAGACTGACCCACATAATCGAGTACACGTTCACAATGATAGCAATCGCTTTAATTGTAATGGCTCTGGCACTTTTGGTTATGCACGGAGGACACTTCTAAAATGATTAATTTGTTGATAGTTTTATTCGGGCTTTCAATGCTTTATATGGCGAGTTCCAGCAGAATCGCCGCCCAGATTAATATGCTTAAACTTCAAGGGCTGATTCTTTGTTTGATAACAATGATTTCTCACTCAGAAGCGAAGATTTTCGGGATTTTATTTTTGCTTTTGGAAACGTTTATCGTAAAGGCAGTTTTGATTCCATGGTTTTTGCAAAAAGTTGCAGATAAAAACAATATAAAAAGAGACAACAATCCACAATTTCCAAACTTTTATACGCTTGTGATATCAACATTCATTTTGTTTTCGGGTTTTTTAATCGCGAATATTCACAGCGTTTATTTGAAAAATATTTCAAATCTTTATTTTGGAATTTCGATTTCGACGATAATAACAAGTTTTTTGTTTATCTCAATCAAAAAAAGACTTTTGACCCATGTAATCGGG
>CAZIVG010000259.1:0-1982 GCA_964542595.1 uncultured Muribaculaceae bacterium
GCCGCCAGCGTTCGTCCTGAGCCAGGATCAAACTCTCCATTGTCAGAAAGTTTATGTCCATCGGATACCGAAGTATCCTGCTCGACTTTGCTTTATTCGTGTCCGTTAATTTTATTTGTTGTTGAATCAACAGGTATTTATCGTTTTTAGCTATTCTATTTTCAAGGTTCAAAGCTTTGTCCACAAGGGACTCTTACACACTAAATAAATCATTACAAACTCAATTGCAGGAATTTATTTAGTGGAAACTTTTTAGTGATTTTAGTCAACCCAAATTAGGTTTCCAACTCATCCTTTTCTTTGACGTTACCTTATCGTAACACTTCAATTTTTGTTGTCAAGTAGTTTTTTCAACTTTGTTATTTTTGTTATTAATTTAAATTTTCAACTTAGTGTTTAATTTTAAACCATTCCAAACAAGAACTAGTTTTTTAGCTGGGTGCGTTTTCGGAGCTTCGAGAGTAATTCTCGGCTTTTTGGTGTTCCCTTAGATTTTCAAAACCGCCGCTGCGGTTAAATCTTTTGCTTTTCACTGTCTCAGTGAGTCGCTTTCTCCGTGGCCCGCTGACCACCCTTTTAATATAACCCGAGGAATTTTTTATTTCAAGTCTTTTTTTTAAAAAATTTTTAACTTTTTTGGGCTAATTTTAAAAACCCCCACTATCAGCAGGTTTTCGGGTTTACATTTTGTCATAATTGTTTCAGTCTTTGTCCTGAACAATGAACTAATTGTAGTTTTTATTACTATTTATACGCATGTTAGACGAGGTGGCATGTATTTTATTTTATTAAAATAAGCATGTATCGACATGTATATATATATAAGAGGAGAAAGTCCATGAAAAAAAATATACTCACACTAGCTGTTTTAGGTGCGGTTTTGCTAGGATCATCTTACTTTGCACAAAAAGCATTAGCTGACGGCATGCCTTATGAACCCGTTTTTGAGACCATGCCAATCAATGAATCAATAACAACGGCAAGCACAAACCCAGTCTCAACAACAAAATCAACAATCACAAAAGTTACACCGGTCGCGACTCCGGAAAAGCATGCTGTGAATCTTACGAACCCGAGTGTCGAAGGAGACAATCTTCAAAACGCTTTAATGCAGCTGGACAGCGCACAAGTTGAAATCAGAAACCAGTTGATTCAATACAAATCAGAATACACGGATGTTGATAATCAATATAAATTAATCAAAGAGCAAAGAAAGCTGAAGGGTAAATTGGTTAAAGAAACCGAAAAAAGAATCAAAAACCTGGACAACACAAAAGCCAAAATAAGAAAAAGCATGTAATTGCTAATATTTTTAGAACAAAAAGTCTCCGTGAAAATGACGGGGGCTTTTTTCATGCCTTATTTATTCAGGAGATTGCATTCGTTTCTAATCAGCATGTAATAAAACGCTGACGAGTATAACGAGTAGCGCTTCGACATGTGTGCTTGATATTTCTTTCGACATGCCCGAAATGCTTTCCTAAAAATTCAGATATTTTATTAAGCAGTTTTCTTGCAGGCATGCTGAGATTCATTCTTATTTTCCTTAAAAGATTTGTTTTTAAGTTCATTTTTTCATCCCTATAATGATTAACTATTACTTTATACGGCATGATTCAAAAAAACTTTAGGTAATCAACCCATGTCTGTTACGGAAATTTACAAAATAAAAAGCCGCTGTACATGTACTGCGGCTCTAGTTATATCCCCAACTATTCTTGTTTGTTATTGATTATGAATTTTATGTCCGTCAAAATCCGCTTCTTGGATTTTGACGTTTCGGGAAAGCATCGTTTCCCTTCACTTGGACACTGGGTTCGTTTCACTCACTCGGCGTGTCCGTCAAAATCCGCTTACTGTGGTTGATTCCACAAAGCGTCTCTTATGAATTTGCTTTTTTGAGATTCAGAATTCAAAGCAACATTGCTCGGTGTGAAAATGAATACAGAGTCACCGATTTTTTGTTGGTTGCCGCTCAACGC
>CAZIVG010000260.1:0-1968 GCA_964542595.1 uncultured Muribaculaceae bacterium
AATATTGCCATAAGCGTGATTATTGAAAGAAGAAGATATTTATTTCCCTTAATCATATTCGCAATTTTTTTGGCAAGCATAGGAGCAAGCCCCGTGTGAGTCATCGCTGCCGCAAAAGCACCTAAGAGAATGTAGCTGAGCGCGGTTTCTGCGTTTCCGCCCATGCCTGAAATGAAAGTGTGCATGATTTTTTCAATCGGCATTCCGGCCGTGAGTCCTGCGCCGATTGCGGAGATTATTATTGCAAGAAGAACGTTTATCCTGCAAACGCACAAAACACAGAGCAATGTGACTGAAACGATTATCGGGTTAAAAATTATTTCCATATTTCAAAATCTTTCATAAATCCTTACAAATAACGTTATCATGAATAAGCGAGCGGTTGTAGCTTAACAATCCTTGACTTGTGACTTTGTGAATTTGATAATTTAGATATAATAAAAAATGAAAGACTTACAATATGTTTAAGCGTATTCCCCTTTTGATGATAATGTTTTTGGTATTAATTCTAAGTGCTGAAAGTGTTTTTGCTGCAGCAAATTATGATAATTTAGTTCCACAAAAGCTTGAACTGTCTATGAAAGACTCTATTTCTCGTATTTATGGAAAAGAGAATTCTGAAGAAATATACAAAAACGTTTTTAATATAATCAAAAAATCAAAATTTCAAAGAAATCCGAAACTTATTGAAGATGATATAAAAAGGGATTCGGACTGGTATAAGGATGAAGTAATTTATATGTTTTATCCCGATCAGTTTGGGGTGGATGAATCAGGAAAACCTGCTACATTCAAAACTCTAATCGGAATGTTGGATTATTTAAAAGATTTGGGCGTTACTACGATTTATGTTTTGCCTTTTGCCGATTCGCCAATGAGCGATTCTGGTTTTGATGTTCGCGACCCCAAAAATATCCGACAGGACTTGGGTGGGATGGCAGAGTTTGAAGAGTTTATGTCTGCTGCGAAGGATAAAGGTTTTAAAGTAAAAGCCGATTTGATTTTGAACCATTTTTCTGACCAGCATCAATGGTTTCAAGAGGCCTTAAGGGGTGATATTTCAAAATTGCATTATTTCATTGTTAAGGATGAAATGCCCGAATATAAACAATACAAGGATGAAAAACTGGGATATGTTGTTGAATACAAGGAAAAAGACGGCACAGTAACAAAAAGAAGACTTATTTTTCCTGAAATTACAGAAAGCCACTATCGCAAGGTCTCGATTAATGGCAAGGATTATTATGTTTACCACACATTTTATCCGTTCCAGTTGGATGTGAACTGGGAAAATCCTGAGGTTTTGTACTATATGCTCGACACAATTGCGTTTTGGGCTAATATCGGGGTGGACATCTTTAGAATGGATGCCATTCCATATTACGTTAAGGAAGAAGGTACGAACGCCGAAAATTTGCCAAAGACTCATTATATAATAAAACTGTTGAGCGCGTTTTTGCAAACTGTTTCACCTCGTTCAGTCATTCAGGCTGAAGCCTGTCAGCAGCCGAAAAAAATACTTCCGTATTTTGGCGATGACAGAAAAGTTGAACACAAAATAAAAGATAACTTAAAAGAAATTGTAAGAACTGACGAAGTCCAAATCGCTTACCACTTCCCTTATATGCCTGCAATTTGGGCATCTTTGGTTACAGCTGACAATTCGTATTTTTGGAAAGCATACAAAAACACTCCGAAAATTCCGGATTCTGCAGCGTGGGCAATATTTTTGAGAGTTCATGATGAATTGACTCTTGAGATGGTTAACGAAAAAACCAGAGAACTGCTATATGACGGGCTTGCTCCTAAGGGTGCGGCTTTCAGAAAAGGTTACGGGGTCAGTGGTCGTTTGGCAAGTTTCTTAGATAATAATCCGGATAGAATAGGCATGGCGTTTTCTATTCTGCTTTCGCTGCCGGGGGTCCCGATTGTTTATTACGGTGATGAAATAGGAATGCCGAATAATTA
>CAZIVG010000261.1:0-1793 GCA_964542595.1 uncultured Muribaculaceae bacterium
TTGCCTCACAAGATAAACGGTTTTTACATAATAAAAATTATCAAACCCGCAAATATTCAACGCTTTTTGTTTTTATATATGTAGCGCTACTCGAAAAAATGAGTTAAAATAAGACAATGGACAAGATAAAAGACATTACAAAAATATTGGAAAAAACAAAAACGGAAGAGACAACTCCGATTGTGCAAAAAACAGAAAAGGTCACAAACCCTATCTTTAAAAAGCTTGCGCAATTCAAAAACACACAACTGTCTAAAAAATTTGATATTAACGATTTGATTTAATAAACATGTATTACCTGAAAAATACTATTTTTCTTGACTTAACAAAAAACCAGAAAGCTTCGCTGTTTAGCTTTCTTAAAAGTTTTGTGAAAAAGCATGCTGAAAAATCCAACGATGAAATACTCGAACTTTTTACAGAAGATGAACAGTACTACTTTGAGCAGGGGAACCCTCACTTTGAATGGATCATTGAGTTCTTCGAAGATGAAAAATTCTTGAAAGAAATTTTGGTTTTAATCAAAGAAAACAAAAAACAACTCGAAATCAAAGAAGCCCAAAAACCTTATCTTGAAAAGCAAAAAGCTTTTGCAAAAGAACAAAGAAAAAAAGCCTCTGAATTTAAAATGAAATTGGAAAGACCTACAAAAAAACAACTTTACTATTATGAAAAATTGTGCAAACAATATAAAATTGAAAAAGAGAATACGGATTCTCTCTCAAAACTTGATTTAAAAAACATGATAGGAAAAATTTTGGATGACGGACAACAAACAACACCTCAAGAAGAATGATTTAATAAATTTGTACACAACAAAAGGATTTTCACCTCAAGAAGCCGCCGCTGAAATTGACTTTGCTATAGAAATCATAAGCGGAATCTCGAGAAAAGATTTGATACTGGGAATCATGCCTGACCCTAATGACTTGAAAAAAATAGAAAAAACCATAGAAAGAAGGCTCGAGACAAAAGAACCGATTGCACAAATCCTCGGTCACACATTTTTTATGGGACAAAAATTTGAAGTCACAAAAGACACACTTATCCCCAGACCGGAAACGGAACTTCTCGTTCGAAAGGCTGTTGAGAAAATTAAAGAATTTGATTTTAAACAGATTTTGGATATTGGTACAGGCACAGGCTGTATCGCTTGTATGATTGCAAAACTCACAACTGCACAGGTTTTGGGGGTGGATATTTCAAACGAAGCGTTGAAAATATCGTTGAACAATGCAATGCATCTCGATCTCATGAACAAGGCTCTTTTTAGAAAATCTGACTTGTTTTCGAAAATCAGACCTGAAGAAAAGTTTGATATGATTGTTTCGAATCCCCCATACATTCCACCATCCGAAAAAGAAAAGCTTCAATCTGAAGTCAGGGATTTTGAACCGCATTGCGCACTTTTTACAAAAGACGAGGAAGGCTTAGAATTCTACAAAGCCATAATCGAGTCAGCGCCTGAATATCTGAACAAAAATGGCTGGATTCTGTTTGAACTTGGACAGGGTCAAGCAGAGAGTGTTAAAAAACTTTTAGAAAAAAACAGCTTTGACTCAATTGAACTTTTTAAAGATGTTTCAGGTATAGAGCGAGTTTTAACAGGTCGAAAAGTAAAAAAATAAAAACACTTGCATTTTAAAATTAGCATGTATATAATAATCTTATTAAGAACAATTCTTAATAAGATTATTTTTATAGTAACAAACTTTAAAACGAAAGAGGTAAAAAATTATGGCTAAATTTGTATGTTCAGTATGCGGATATGTTCACGAAGGCGACAGCGCACC
>CAZIVG010000262.1:0-1779 GCA_964542595.1 uncultured Muribaculaceae bacterium
TGTTCATGCAAAAATAAATCTTGAGGTTACTTATTACCACTGAGTACATAAAATAGATTAGTATGAAAGTTCCACCCCTAAACCTTAATAAAGCAGATTTTATAATCAGACATGAAACAAAAGGCAAAGAATTAGGCCGTAAATTTGTTTCTGCGTTGAATACCCCCGGTGCGATTCTTCCTGTTGTTCTTCTTGAAGGCGCTGTTACAGGCGGAAGAACATACCAAGCTTATCAAAGAGACGGTTTCGTAGAGGCTCGTGAAAGAGTTACGGAAGAGTCTTTGGGTGCGGTTTTCTGGCTTTTCGGTGCAAAAATGTTCGGCAAGCTTTTTGATAAAATCGGACAGAAGTTCATGAAAATACCGAAAAATATTGCGGACTGCGGCAGAGATGCGGCGAGAAATCCTTTTGAAAATTATATAAAAGATTTAACCAGAATTCTCGGTGTTCCTGAGAAAAAAGCGGAAGCAATCAAAACAAGACTTGCAAAATATTCTGTCGGTAAAACTGCTGCAAGTTTGATTACGGCTTGTTTGTTTATCGGCTATGTAGTTCCGAAACTCAACCAAGCGATTACAAAAAACATTTTCGGTAAAGTTAAAAAAGCTGATGAGTCCAAAGGTGATTCAAAAGATGCATCAAAAACAAAATTGACTTTAAAAGAAGCAAGAACTTTGTTCTGGGCAAAAGATGTTTCCATCAATGCTGTTGAAAATTTCAAAGCTGTTAGTCCTGTTGTTTGTAATGCTCCTGCTGTTGCGCAAAAACAAGCTTCTGTTGTTTCGAGTAATCCTTCATTCAAAGGCAAAGCAGATTCATTGTTGAGCATTGTCCAAAAATTTGAAGAAAACGATGTTTGGAAACTGATGGGGACTGACGTCGGTACTGTCACAGGCAGAACAGCTAACGCAAGAAACAATGATGAACGCGTAGAAATTATGTTCAGAGATATTTCTTCTATCTACTTCTATTGTTTCTCAATGCCTTTCATCGTAGGTTTTATGAACAAGCACGATAAATTCCGTGGTTTCAACACAGGCCTGAACCCTATGAGCGCAGCAGATGTTCACAATAAACTTGTTGAAGCGATGGACAAAAAAGGTGTGAACAACATGAGTCCGGCTCGTTTTAAAGAGTTTGCTCTCGGCAAAGAGGATTTCGACAAAACTCTTTACAAAAAAGTCTTCCCGAAAGCCCCGAGACAAAAAACTAAGAAATATTTGTTTGGTTTAATCAAAGTAAAACCGAAAAAAGATTTTAGAGTTGTTGAACTTACCGAGTTCGAAAAAATTGTTGATGCACATTATTCTGACCCTCAAAAAGCTTTGAAAATCAAAAATATTGCGAAAGAAATGTCAGGGCTTCAACCTGATAAGCTCGGCAAAAAAATCTTGATGGAATCACAGGTCGAAGACGTTCTCAGGGGTGGATTCATCAGACAGCCTGAGGTTATGAATGATCTTTTGAACAAATTCTTCGAAGGCAACCGTTCAAAACCGACTAATCCGTTGACTGACAAATACAGATATATTTCGACAGGAAAAATTGAACAACAAAGAAATGATATCCTTAGATATGTTGAATCTATTATTCAAGATGCCCAAGCTAAAAAAACAAATGTAAGCTGGGCAACAATGAAAAAGGTGAACAGCAGAAATATGAACAAAAACGGATTGTTTATGACTTTGGCAATGGGAGTTTCTGCATTGTTCCTTTCTACAATTATTCCGAAAGTTCAGTACTATATTACATATTTGCGTACGGGGAAAAATTCCTTCC
>CAZIVG010000263.1:0-1748 GCA_964542595.1 uncultured Muribaculaceae bacterium
CATACTCGCAAGAGTGACGGTTGTCACTGACGACCCTGACGGAATGGTAAACCTTACAATAGACGAAGGTAAAATCGGTTCAATAATCATTGAGGGCAATCAAAAAACAAAAGAATTCGTTGTCAGAAGAAACGTCCTCACACAGCCAGGAAGTGTTTACAACGAAAACCTTATAAAACAAGATTTGATGAGACTTTACGGGACACAGGCGTTTAAAGATGTAAAAAGAACTATCGAGAAAAACGAAGAAAACACGGAAGTTTATAATGTAACAATACATCTGGAAGAACAAAGAACAGGAACAATTTCAATCGGTGGCGGTCTTGACACGGCAACCGGTCTTTTCGGTACAGGCGGATTCACAGACAACAACTTCAGAGGAATGGGACAAAGAGTTTCTTTAAGTGTTTTAGCCGGTACAGGGGTTGTCATGGCCGACAGTTCAATGCTGAACAGAGCAAACCTGCAAGCAGAAGTAAGTTGGTTTGAACCGAAGTTCAGAGGAACAGACAACGCTTTAATGGTTAAAGCTTTCGGAAGAGATTTTGCCAGCTATCAAATACCTTTGGCTATTGAACAAAGATTCGGTATTGAATCAACTGTATCAAGAGCATTTGAAAACTTCCCTCATTTGACAGGCTCATTCGGAGTCGGAATAGAAAATGTTAACGTAAAAGAAGGCGACGGAAACCAGATTGCAAGCCTTTACGCCGCACACAACATACCTATATCAGAACGTGCAAAACAACTGCAAGGCGGATTATTTCTGTCACTTTCTCCCAGCTTGATTTACGACACAAGAGACAGTGCAACAAACCCGAGAAACGGTGTTTTTGCTTCTGCAAGGTTTGACGAAGCAATCGGCCTTGACGGATTTGACAAAACCTTCGGGAAACTTAGTGCAAGCATAAAAAAATACTATCCTGTCGCAAAGAAATCTTCTTTCCAGCTTGCGTTTAGAGCAGGCGGAAAAGTTCACGGAGACATGCCCGAAGTTATGGCATACCGTTTAGGGGGTCCTTACACGGTAAGAGGTTTCCGAATGAGCGGAGTCGGTACAGGTACAGGCTTCATGATGGGTTCAGCAGAATTCCAGACGCCGATTCCATTTTTGGACAGACTTTCAGATGCAAAATTCCTCGACAACATAAGACTTGCAGCCTTTGTTGACGCAGGTCAGATTTACGGCTCAACAATCACTAACGAAATTTACAACAGACCAATACACGCTATCACAGCAGGTATCGGGGTTAGAGTTTATGTGCCTGGCGTAGGTCCGTTGAGTGTGGACTGGGGTTACCCGCTCACAGGCGTTCCCGCAGGGAACTCAAAAGGTGCGTTCACCTTTGGTGTAGGCGAGTTTTATTAAGCCCGAAAATCTTTAAAAAAATCTTTGACATATTAAAAATGAACAATATAATAGGATTACTCGTTATAAAATACGGAAAGTATCAGACAAAAACAGGTAAATGGAGGATATATGATGAAAAACGGTAAAAAATTAGTTTCTGCTTTTATTTTGGCAACAATGCTCGTTTCCGGAGCAGGATTGGTTAACGAATCATATGCAAATTCAAACGGTTATCAAATGCAGCCTCTTCAAGGTAAAGTCGTTGTAATTCCTGCGGGAACGCCTATCCTTGCAACTACAACAATGGCTCTTTCATCAGAAACGCTTGCGCTTGGCTCAAATGTATGTATCGGCTTATCCAACAATTTTTACTACAACAACACTCTTGTTGCACCGA
>CAZIVG010000264.1:0-1744 GCA_964542595.1 uncultured Muribaculaceae bacterium
TAGAAAATCTCCAACAGAGACAATGGCTATTGTAAGAAAACTAAAAGAAGCATATTACAATGAAAATAAAGCAGAACTCGTTAAGCAGGGCTTTACTTCATCAAAAGGAGCATTTTTCCCAAAAGTCAACGAAGAATTATTGCTTCCTGCTGAAATTGTATTAGGTGAAAAAAAATATTCGTATATTGATTAATCAATATTACCAACAAGAACC
The DNA here is from genome assembly GCA_964542595.1 of uncultured Muribaculaceae bacterium. Lineage (GTDB taxonomy): Bacteria > Cyanobacteriota > Vampirovibrionia > Gastranaerophilales > Gastranaerophilaceae > Limenecus. Next base: position 215 of record CAZIVG010000264.1, read on the forward strand.
TACAGAACCTGCACCGCAGACTTTGCCGTTAACCCAGATTGCATAATCAAGTTCCGCATTTTTAAAGCACGTATTTGTGAGATTCGCACCTTTGAATGAAGTCTCTTCAAGGTCAGCATTTTCAAAATTTGTGTTCTCTAAATTTGCACCGTCAAAATTGGCTTTCTCAACATCTGCCCCTTTAAAGTTGGCATCTTTGAGGTTCGCACCTGAAAAATTGCAATCATCAAGTTTTGCTTTTTCAAAATTTGCACCCTCTAGATTTTTACCGGAAAAGTCATTTCCTTCAAAATTCATACCGGCAAAATTTTTGACTTTTTCGTCAAAAATGAACGAATTTTCGGAAGCTGAGACAAAAGACCTTGAAAAAATTAATAAAACACAAAAGACTACACAGACAAACAAACCCTTCTTCATAACGCAACATCCTTTCCTTCTTTTTTGGATGGTTCTTTTTTAAATATTTCAGGTTTCCCTATATATTTTGATATTGAAACAGAAAAAGCGACTCTTTCCTCATCTGCATTTGGAATAACAACTGCCGTCGTAATAGAAGTTGTCGCCTCAGGTCTCATCTTGAAGCCTGCAGAAAAAGCCCCCCCTGTGTCCTCTCTCGACATCCAATCTGCAGCAAAACGCAATTTGTTAGAAATAATAGCCTGATCTATACCTAGCATAACACCACCCAAACCCGGAATTTGAGCGCGTCCGCCGAGGTATCCTCCGGCTGTGATTGTTGTTTTCGTCCTTTTAAAAAGGTACGAACCATGCGCATAAATCATACTGTCGGGGTTTTTGCCTTCTGTGAGTGAAGGAGTGAGTGTTCCGCCGACGGTAACCCTTGTTGAACGATGAATTTTAAAAACCTTTTTGGCTGTCATATTCAGCCTGACATCTGTGGTCTCACGAATGTTTGTGCCGACCCCGAAAGAAACTTCAGAGTGTTTGCCTGTACCGATTATCACGTTCGGAGTAAGGTTTACATATTCTTCGCCAAAAGGGCTGAATCTGTTTGATTGTTTGAGAATAATTTCTCCGCCCGGAAGAACATCAGAAGATGGCACTGAAATAATTGTCTGCTGAGCGAAGACAGATGTATTTATTGCTAAACCCAGAAATATTAAAATAAGACGAATTGTTTGCCGCATTAGTTCATTATGCTTGAAAAGAAGGCAGATGTAAATCCTGATTTTAATATAAATACATCATAAAATAATCAACATAATAAAGACAAAAAAAACGAGGGGTTTTGTAATCATTACCAAGTAATTAACTACATCCCAACCCTCGTAAGGTTTTTACACTAGCCGAAACATTAATAACATTATTACTATAACACTTTTTTAATCAACATGCAAACACATTGAATAAATTGTAAATGAATATTACTTCTTGTTTTTGAGATATTCATTATAACTGTCAGTCATTTTCTTAATAAATTCCTTTGAAGTCATTTCACCTTCTTTATAGCTGTATTCTGCCTCATTAGGGAAGGTCATAGACACCCAAGTGCGAATTCTTTGGGGGAAT
>CAZIVG010000265.1:0-1730 GCA_964542595.1 uncultured Muribaculaceae bacterium
CGTTAAGCCCTGTCGGCTATGACCGAGCGGTGAAGGCAGATATGCATCTTGTTGGAAACGCTTTGAATATTGAATCTATAAAATACTTCATTGCCGAGGAAATTAACAAAAATACCAGAGATATTAAACCGATTTTGACGATAAACGGGAACATGGACATTGTGACTCTTGAGGTTAAAAACCTTGGATTCAACATCCCGAAACCTTTACCAAGTGAGTTTTTGAATGTTCTTATCGGTCAGAAACTCTTTAAAAAAGGTACGATTGCCGGACATATGCAAATGGTCAACGACAAAGGGGTACCAAGGCTTGACGGTGAATTGTCGATGAAAAAAGTCCGAATCCCTTCACAGCGTCTTTCCGTGAAGGAAGCGATTTTAAAAACCGATAAAAACTCAATAAATATCGATGCTTTTGGTCGATTCAAAAAGTCTGATTATGATTTTAACGGAAAAATCAAAAACGAACTTCTATTTCCTATAGTTGTGCAGAAGATTTCTCTAATTGTTGATAATGTTGATGTTGACAGAATGTTGCAGTCGATGAATCAAGCACAGCCCGTAACAGCAACAGAAGAGCAAAAAATTGACGCCTCCACGCTCGTGAAAACCGGCGTTTCTGATGATGAATCTGACGATGACCTTTACACTTTCCCCCCGGGACTTCTGATTGTGGAAAACTGTGTTTTAGAAGTTGTTAAAGGGGCTTATAAAGATATAAAATTCGGAAATATGAAAGCTGATTTGACTTTGGATAAGGAAGGTCTTCTTGAAATTAAATCTAACAGATTTGACTTCGCAGAAGGGATTTCAACCTTGAAAGTCATTTGTGATTTAAAAAATCACAAATACAGCGTGAGACTAGGGGTCAAAGACATAAACTCTGACCTTATTGCGACAACTTTGCTTGCTCTGAAAAAAGAAATCACAGGCAAAGCGATGGGGCTGATTGAATTGAATACGGATGATTCTTTGAAATTGAACGGACGAATCCGCTTCGATGTAAGAAACGGAACAATCCAAAAAATCGGGCTTGTTGAATATGGTCTCAAATTCGCTGCACTTTTCAGAAACCCCATGGCGATGATTAGTCCGTCCACGATTGTTGATTTGGTCAATGTGCCTGAAGGAAAGTTCGAAAAAATCAATGGTGACCTTGTTATTAAAAATAATGTTGTTGAAAAAATTGTTATAAAATCTTCCGCAGCGCAGTTGAGTTCCTTCATTATTGGACGTTTTGACCTTGAATCAAGAGACGCAACGCTTCGAATTTACACAAAATTCAGCAGCAAAAATAAAGGGTTTGCAGGGTTTATGAGAAATATGTCTTTGAACAGTCTTGCGAATAGAGTACCTTTGAGCAGCAGAAATGACAGTCTTTTCTACTCTGCAGAATTGTCTCAGCTTCCGCCAATCGAAGCAGAAGAGAAGGATTGTCAGGTGTTTTTGACAAAAGTTGACGGTGATGTCGAAACTTTCAATTTCTTGTCATCGCTGAAAAAAATTAAATAGCAATTTTTAACTTGTTTGAGTTTTATAACTGTAGGTCTAAAAGGGTTGTGAAATGAAAATTCAAACAAATATTAATTATTCGAGTGTCAAGAAAAACGCAGTTCAAAAAGCAAAAAATGTTGTAAGCAATATAACTGAGCCGATAAAAAACGTACCTGCTAAAGCGAAAGCAGGTGCAGTCGCGGCTTTATTTCTGCTTCCGACATTGGGCGTTGTGAT
>CAZIVG010000266.1:0-1715 GCA_964542595.1 uncultured Muribaculaceae bacterium
GTTAAATGTGAATCTGGGAGTCGGTGCAACTTCAACATCGTTTCCTTCCTCATCCTTTTTGGGAGGAGAAGGAATCATTTCGTCACAATACGCCGCAGCCTCAATGAAACTATCAAGGTCAAACAACTGTTCAATCAGACTGTCACTCACTTGTCCGTAATCGTTGATAGCCAAGCCCAGACCGTTATAACAGGTCAAGAAATCGAACATAACCCAAGCCGGATTTTCAGAGTATTTCAACGTGTAAGAATAACGATTTTTGTAAACTCTGATTTTTCTGCCCTTAACTACCGCTGTGAGGTTGTAGTTTATGTCAATTTTTTGTCCTCTTGGTACTGAAATTGCCAAGTAAGCCACATTTTTTAATGAGCCGACTTTTTCCGCTCTTTCTTTTTGATTCGCTCCACCGACAATCCCATCGACTTCCTGTTCATTTGTTCCGTAATACCTGTTTACAGATATTCCTCTGATTTCCTCAATCGGGATGTCATTTAGTTTTATTTGCGAATATTCGCTGATTTCTCCATCTGCGAAAGCCACAATTCTTTTGATTGTAGTTTGTCCGTTTTCGTCTTGCCAGATTCTGTTACCCGCAAGTTTGCAAGTCCCGTAAAGCAGAGGGACAGGAAGATTCTGGTCAGTTTGAGTTTGGAGAACGCCATTGTAAGTGGTTGACATAGAACCAAAGTCTTGTTTCTTTTGGCATAGTGTCAAAGCAGTAGCAATTCCACCATATACCATAGCAGTTGCTGTCCATCCTATGAATGCAGCCATTGTTGCACTAACAGTAAATGCAGCACCTGCGGCAGCAGCGGTGCCGGCCAATGCACCACCAAATATACCAACTATTGCCAAGCCTATTGTTTCAAATCCCATTATATCACCTTATAAGCCTGAATGTTTTTGAACATCTTAAGCCTCCCTATTTGTAATGTATGATCTTTAAAGACATGAATGATTTTGCCTTCTTTCAAATAAATCCCAACGTGCAAAACGCCTTTGAATTTAGTTACAACAATATGCCCGTCCTCCAATTCATCAAGAGAAACAGGGTCACAGTTTTTTTGGATTTTTTTCAATCCATACAAAAACATTTTCTCATGGTTTTCCGAACGAAGCTTGTACCTCGGCTTGTCCGGATACAAAAACTGAACCGGATAAAAACAGCCCTGATATGTACCATCTTGGTTAAACATTTCATAGGGCCGTCCAATCTGTTCAAGAAGTTCTTTGATTTTCAAATTCAATTCTTCCTTCATTATTCCTCCTTGTCTATTTTGTTAATTTATTTCTTACGCATTCCTAACCATAGTCCTCAAATGGCTGTTGTTGTTTTTTATACCGTCAAAGGTGATGGCGTTGAGGAGCTGCTTGTTTTCGAGCAGATATTTTTGGACATCTTTTGAATCCCAGGCTTTGACGTTAAAGTTGTTGAAGACGACCGGTTGTTTGGAGTTTTCTGCGTTACTGTTGTAGCTTGTATTTTCTCCGGGGGAGAGGATTCTTTCCCCACCTTTTAAAAGGGCGAGTTGTTCTTGGGTGCCGGGGAGACTGGCATTTGCACCGACAGGGATCATTCCTCCTGAGTGTCTTTTGCCGAACCCAAAGCCTTTAAAGACTCCTGAAAGCAAGGCTGAGCCGAATCCTTGTTGGGTTCCGCCGTTGAATAGATTACCCAAAAGGCCCAGAACGCTTTTCATTACTTTTGTGCCCAT
>CAZIVG010000267.1:0-1696 GCA_964542595.1 uncultured Muribaculaceae bacterium
TCTCTGGCTGGCTTCGCGGCGGTGATAAATCGTCGACCGGTCTGACGGCAAAAGTCCCCACTTTTCTGACCGCTGCGGCTGCAGCATAGTTTGCAAGCGGTAAAGCTTCATTATAATCAAAATCAGAGCCTACCAAGCCCAGCCCCAAAAGTGCCACAAAAGAACCGCCTGCACCCGTTGCATCCACAACATCTGTCGAGAACGAGTCGAGGTTGATTTCGTCCGCTCCGTCAAAGTAATAGACTCCATTTGCGCTTTGGGTAATTACGACTTTGTCAGCAAATTTTCTCAAGGCTGTCGCGATTTTCTTGATAGGCTTGTCTTTTGACGATTTTGTAGCAATCAAAGCCTCTTCCATATTCGGAACAAGAATATCCACTCCCTCGTATTTTGAGAAGTCTTGGCCTTTCGGATCCATCAAAATCGTTTTATCGTGGCGGTTTGCAAGTTTTACAATGTCAGAAATAAGTTTTGCACTGAAGACACTGATGATGTAGTCGGACAAAATTACCAAATCTACTTCATCAATCACTTTTTCAATGTTTTCATAAATCTTTTTAGAGATTTCACCACTGACTGTTTCAAGCGATTCGCTGTCCACACGTGCAAGGTGTTTGTTGTTTTGGGCAATAAGCCTTGTTTTAACGGTGGTTGGTCTGGATTTGTCCACAACAACATTTTCTGTGTTTATTTTTTGTTTTTTCAATAAATCAGAAATTACGCTGTTGTAAATGTCATTTCCTATTACGCCAGCCAGATAGGCTTTTGCGCCCATTGCCGCAATATTGTTTGCAACATTCGCTGCTCCGCCGAGAAGATATGTTTTTCTTTTTACTTCAAGGACAGGAACCGGTGCCTCGGGAGACAGGCGGTTTGCCATACCCCAGAGGTATTCATCAAGGATTATGTCACCTACGACAAGGATTTTTGCCTCGCTGAATTTGTCGATTAAAGTGTTTAGTTTTGATTTAAGGTTCTTGTCCATGTTTAACTCCCTTCACTCTCTGCTGCGGTGCGCTGCTTGCTCCTCGCGTTAAACGAGTTACGACCTTGACCTTCGTCAAGTTCTTCACTCTCTGCTGCGGTGCGCTACTCTTTCGCTGATTTTTGAGATTCCATTAACGCAGGGTTGTTTTTGGCTTGTTCTTTCAATGCTTTTTGGATTTCAGCAGGGTTGAAAGAGGGGTCTTGGTATTCGATTTTTGCGTTGTTTTTCAACGTGTCAACGAACTGTTGAAGAACCTTCACTTTTTCCTGATTTTCAAGGAACATTCCGATCTCACCTTTAACTTTTTCAAAAGGTTCAACCCCTGCAGCTTTTCTGTCTGTAACAAGGATTATGTGGTAGCCGTAAGGCGTTTCAACGACGCTGCTCAAAGTGTTCGGCTTCATTGAGAAAGCTGTTTTTGCAAAAGGTTCAACCATTTCTTCCTTGCCGAAGAATCCCAAGTCTCCGCCAATTTTCGCACTCATTGTGTCATCAGAGTTGTCTTTCGCCAACTTTGCGAATGATTTCGGGTCTTTTTTTGCTTCAGCAAGAAGTTTTTCAGCTTTTGCTTTTTTGTTGGCCATTTCTGTTTTCACTGCTTCATCAAGCGTAGCCCCGTCAATTTTTTGTTCAGAAGCGAGTTTCGCTTTCAATTCTTCAGTGTTTGCGCTGATGAGGATGTGCGATGCTCTGACTTTGTCAGGATAT
>CAZIVG010000268.1:0-1685 GCA_964542595.1 uncultured Muribaculaceae bacterium
TGTCATCACAAAGTTTGTCTTGAACAGGCCTGTGCAAACTTTTTAGAAGACTCAAAGCGAGCCTCGTTTCACTGTGTTTGTCATACCATCTTCTTTTTTCCACGGCACTTTCCCCAAAGAATCTTCACACACAATATTATATTTCTTTTGTACGAAAATACAAATATGTTACAATAAAAACAGCTTGATAATGATTCAACCTAAAGAGCATTTTCAGGAAAAACAAGCTATAGACAAGTAATCGAGAGAGGTTGTTTAACAATGTACACTTTTATTTTTGCGGGAATATTTTTGTTTATGGTCGGAATGGCTTGCGGCTGCGGACTTTGTTTTTTCTTGATGAAAAAGAAAAATGAAGAAACAAACCGCGCTTGCTCAGATATTTACGAAAAAATGCAGCTTCAGTTTGAAAACCTTTCAAACCGTATTTTCAAAGAAACAACCCAAGACTTTTCAACGTTGACAAAAGAGCGTATGACAGAGATTCTCGACCCGTTCAAAGAAAAGTTCGACGAATTGAAGAAACAATCAATGTACAATAACGAGCAGTATGTGAAACTCGACACGCACATAAAAGAGGTCATTCAAACAGGTGCAAAAATCTCGAATGACACGAACACGCTCGCATCTGCGCTAAAAGGCGACAACATGAAGCAAGGAAAATGGGGCGAATTGATTTTAGAAAAAGTCTTGGAACTCTCAGGGCTTCGAAAAGGTAAAGAATATTTGACCCAAACAGGTTTTAATTCAAAAAAACCCGACGCCACAATCCTTTTGCCTGAAAACAAGGCTGTTTTTATCGACGCAAAAACTTCTCTGGCTTCTTATGATTCGTTTTTGAACGCTCAAAGCGAAGAAGAAGCGCAGTTTGCCCTAAAACAATTCAAAGACTCTGTAAAAACGCATATTTCAGGGCTTTCAAAACGCGAATATTTTGAGATTGAAGACTTTATTTCACCGGAATATGTCTTGATGTTCATCCCTGTAGAAAGCTGCTACACAATGCTTTTCGCAGACAACGGAGAGCTTTGGGAACTTGCTTGGAAAAACAAAATCATGCCTGTCTCTCCTTCGACCCTTCTTGCCGCATTGAAAATCATCAACAGTTTCAACATGGTCAACCGCCAAAACAAAAACGCACAGGAAATCGCAGGGCTCGCGGGCAAAATGATAGACAAATTCGCTGATATGATGAAAGATCTCAACGGCGTCAAAAAGAACCTTTCAGCAGCAATGACAAAACTCTGCGGCCGCGACAACCTCGTCAGGCAGTGTGAAAGACTCACGGAACTCGGCGCAAAAAACAGCAAGGCTGTCCCTGAACCTTCTTTAATCGAAGAGTCTGAAAGCAGCCCGGTTGTTTAATTTCTTTTAAAACTTACGCTAAAGTTGAAAAAACAGGTTTGTTTTTGAAATCTTGTTCCGACGAAAGGACAGTCCTTGAAGGCTTTCCCGACTTAGATACCACATCAATTTTAATAATATTATCTTTGGATTCAAGATATTCATTGCCTTGTTCATCAGATTTTATTGCGTACAGGTTTGTTCTTGAAACAATATAATCAGGTGCCGTGGCAGACTGATAACGCTTCTCATCTCTATCAGAGAGCTTTATCAATTCTTGAATTTTTCTATCCATTGCCTTATCACCTCTACGGACTATTCCGCCTTCAACAAATACCTTG
>CAZIVG010000269.1:0-1665 GCA_964542595.1 uncultured Muribaculaceae bacterium
CGGAAAAAAACCCGCCAAAGTTTAATTTTACCACTCATTCAAATGAACAAAAGAAGGGTCAAATTTTTCTTTCTTTTCAACTTCCTCCGCACTGTAACCAATACTCACAATGCTGTAAGGAACTATTTTTTCGGGCAGTTCAAAGTATTCTTTTATCTGCTTGGCCAACTCTTCCCAAGGGTGAACCCCTATCCAGCAAGACCCGAGATTGAATGACTGCGCAGCCAAAAGCATATTCTGTGTAGCGGCGGCACAATCAGAAACATACACCCCTTTTGTAGATTCACTGCTCACATCCGCACAAACTACCACCGCTATCGGAGCAGTTTCAAGGGCTTTTCCGTATGGATGAATTTTTTTCAAATCCGCAATAATCATTTTGTTGTCACAAACAATAAATCTTACCGGAACACTTGTAGAAGCAAAAGGAGCACACGTTGCAGCTTTCAATATCTGTTCGAGCATTGTTTTGTTTACCACGTCATTTTTATATTTACGAATCGTTCTTCTGTCAAAAATCACCTTGAGCATAAATTTTCCTTTGGTTACCTTTTCGCTGTCAATTTTTTATTATAACAAATTCTTCGAAATTGACAATTCATTCGCAATTTAAAAAAAACATTTTCGTGCTAAAATACCTTTATGACTAACACACCGAAACACAACATCAGAGAATCGCAAGAGCAGCGAGAACTTGAAACCCTCAGCCAATTTGCCGCAAAAAGCTCGCAAACAAAAGGCCGTGACAAGGAAGAGGCACCCTGCCCGATTCGTACAGAATTCCAAAGAGACAAAGACAGAATTATACATTCAAAGGCTTTTCGCCGTTTGAAACACAAAACACAGGTCTTTTTCTCACCTACAAACGACCATTACAGAACGCGTTTGACACACACGCTCGAGGTTTCGCAAATCGCGAGAACAATCGCACGTGCGCTGAACCTCAATGAAGACCTCGCAGAAGCGATTGCGCTGGGTCACGACCTTGGACACACTCCATTCGGACACAGCGGTGAAGACGTGTTGAATGAGATTATGCAAACGGGTTTCAAACACGCGGAACACAGTGTCAGAGTGGTCACCACAATCGAAGACCTGAACCTTACGAAAGAAACAATTGACGGCATTCTCCACCATTCAGGTTCGCTAAAAAAAGAAAGCAGCGCCTTCACTCTCGAAGGAAAAATCGTCAAACTTTCAGACAAAATCGCTTATATCAATCACGACATAGACGACGCAATCCGCGCCGGAATAATCAAGGAATCCGATCTTCCTCAAGAAAGTTTGAAATATTTCTCAGCCGACAGAAGTGAAAGAATCACGAAAATGGTTATGGACATTGTCGAAAACAGCTACGGCAAAGACTTTGTCAAAATGTCCGATGATGCGTTTTTCCACATCGACAAACTGAGAACGTGGATGTTCAAAAACGTTTATATAAACTCGCTTGCAAAAAAAGAAGAATCAAAGGTCAAAGGCATAATTTACGGGCTTTTCAACCATTACGAAGCGCTTTTGAAGCAACGTTTTCCGAATCAGAACGAGGAAGAAATCAAACGCACGGTCTGTGACTATATTTCAGGAATGACCGACAGATATGCGATTCAAAAGTATGAGGAAATTTACATTCCACAGTCGCTTCAATGCACTTCGTCTGACGAATTT
>CAZIVG010000270.1:0-1655 GCA_964542595.1 uncultured Muribaculaceae bacterium
ATCTCGACCATGAATGTTGATTGCCCCAAAGACAAATCATCCACCGCACCAACTCGGGTGAAAATCTTATCCACAATCCCTATTCTCGCCGCAACACAAGGCACAAAGCTTCCTATTTGAGCCAAAATTACAATCAAAGCGTTTTGGCGCATATAAGTGGATTTACCTGCCATGTTAGGTCCTGTAAGAACCATAAACTGGGCACTTTGAGCCTCATGGTTGTCCGCCACAAGCTTCAAATCATTTGAAACATACTGGCCCATCGGAAGAATTTTCTCCAAAACAGGATGTCTTCCGTCCTTTATAAACAATTCGTTAGAGTCTGAAATTTCTGGCTTCACAAACTTGCTTTCGATTGCACAAACCGCAAAAGAAACTAGAACATCCAAATCCGCAAGCGCCTCTGCCGTCTCTCTTACAGGATCAACAAACTCTTTTGAATATTCTCTCAAGTCAGAAAAAATCTTCGATTCCAACTCCAGCGACCTTGATTCTGCAGACAAAACATCTGTTTCATGCTTTTTAAGTTCTTCAGTAATATATCTTTCACCGTTTGTTAGTGTCTGGCGCCTTATGTAGTGATCAGGAACCATGTTTAAGTTAGAATTCGAAACCTCAATGAAATATCCGAAAGTTTTCGAAAAACCGACTTTTAAGAATTTCATGCCCGTTTCTTCTTTTTGCTTATTTTCAAACTCAACAAGCCAGCTTCTGCAGTCGCCCAAAAGTCCTCTGTAATAATCAAGATCCCCTGAAACACCTTCTTTAATAACATTTCCGTCCTTGATTACAATCGGAGCGTCGTCAGAAACTGTTTTCTCAACAATATCAGCAAAGTCGATCAAAGCCGATCGCTCTTGCGCAAGTTTCGTGAGTATCTTTGAATTAAAAGTTTTCAAAACTTCGCTGAATTCAGGTAAAAGCTTTATTGTATCTTTTAAAGCAAGGAAATCTCTGGGGTTTGCAGTATTATTACTGATTCTTGTTGAGAGCCTTTGGATATCGTAAACTCTTTGCAAAAGCCCCACCAGCTTGATTCTTGATGAAGTGTTTTTCATGAGTTCCTCAACCGCACTCTGTCGTTCGAGAATTTTTTCTATGTTTTTTAACGGTTGGTGAATCCACTTTTTCAGCTGCCTTGAACCCATGTTCGTTTCAGTTTTGTCGATTGCCCACAAAAGACTGCCGAATTTAGATTTGTCCCTGGAAGTCTCAGTCAATTCCAGATTTCGTCTCGTATTCGAATCGATTGAAACATACTGCGTCAGACTGTACGTATCGATTTTTTCAAACTTAGGAAAGTTTTCTTTTTGCGTTTTGTAAAGGTATTCAAAAATCGCTCCCGCCGCACAAAAACCTGTTTTAAACTGAGAAAAACCAAAGGTTTCGACCGATTCAACTTTAAAAATTTCTTTTATATTTTTTTGAACCCTGTCTTCATCAAACGCCTGGTAACTCATTTTTGAGCAGTTGTAATGGTTCGTAATTCCTTCAGGCAAATCAATAAGTTCATTACCCACAATTTGAAAAGGAAGAACTTTTTGAGAAATTTTAGGGACAACGATTTCTGAAGGATTTATTCTTGCCAATTCACTCAGAAGCTGTTCAAAATCTGTCTGTGTAACCTTAAACTCACCTGTTGAAATGTCAGTGTA
>CAZIVG010000271.1:0-1620 GCA_964542595.1 uncultured Muribaculaceae bacterium
GAGTTGCAACAACATTAACCGTAACGTCATGATATTTTTTGATTTCTTTAACCTTTTTAATAAACTCCGTGGTTTCTACAAACTCTCTGTGAAAACTAATATTTAAATGTAGTTTTTTGTTTATATTTTTATATAAATTCAACGGCATAGAAGCATTTGTGACTATGCCCAAAATTTCATGCTTTTTAGGGAATTTATTTAATAATTCCACAAAATCTTTGTACAAAAAGGGCTCCCCACCTGAAAAATAAAAAGATGTGGGAGGCAATGTTTCAAGAACAGCCACCCATTCTTCCACGCTTCTTTCAGTCGATTTCGAAAAATATTCACTATAATCATTATTGCAACAATAAGGACAATAAGAACACTTGTAAGTGCATCTAAACATTATCCAAAACACAGAAAAAATTTTGTTTGGATAAAAATAACGAAAATAAGGTTTTATAAACGATTTTATTCTCTCCGGAATTATTAACTGCAAAATTGAAAACATATCGACCTTCTATAAAAAACAGCGAAACGTCAAACGATTCGCTGTTAAAATTATTTGTTACTTGCAGCCGCAGCAGTTAAGTCCTGCTTGTTCTTTAAGTTTTGCTGCTTTGTCTGTGACTTCCCACGGAACATCGATGTCTGTACGACCCATGTGTCCGTATGCAGCCAACAATTGATAGAATTTGCCGTCATTTTTCGCCGGCAATCCTCTCAAATCGAATTGCTTGATGATTGCAGCAGGTCTCAAATCAAAGTTTTTAGAAACCAATGCTGAAATTTCATCATCTGAAATTACGCCTGTGCCGAAAGTTTCAACCATGATTGAAACGGGTTCCGCAACACCGATAGCATATCCGAGTTCGACTTCGCATTTTTGAGCCAAACCGGCAGCAACAATGTTTTTCGCAACATAACGTGTAGCATAAGCAGCTGAACGGTCAACTTTTGTTGGATCTTTTCCTGAGAACGCGCCACCGCCGTGACGAGAGTATCCACCGTATGTATCAACGATGATTTTTCTTCCTGTCAAACCTGCATCGCCTTGTGGGCCGCCGATTACAAATCTGCCTGAAGGGTTGATTAAGTATTTTGTGTTCTCGTCGGGCTTGATAGCGTCGTTTTCAAACACAGGTTTGATAACTTTTTCAATCAAGTCTTCTCTGATGATATTTTGGATTTCTTTGTTGTCAGAAACGCCTTTGATTTCAGGGTCGTGTTGAGTTGAAAGAACGATTGTATCGATTCTGGAAGGTCTTCCGTCAACATATTCAACAGTAACCTGAGATTTTCCGTCAGGTCTCAAATATCCGACTGAACCGTTTTTTCTGACTTGTGCAAGTCTGAAAGCCAATCTGTGCGCCAAGCTGATGGGCAAAGGCATAAGTTCGGGAGTTTCGTCACAAGCAAAACCGAACATAATACCCTGGTCGCCTGCACCTACGTTTTCTGTTTCTGATGAAGCAGTATCAACGTTTTCTGTTCTGGCTTCAAGAGCCTTGTTCACCCCACCCGCAATGTCTGTAGATTGTTCATCGATTGATGTCAAAACAGCGCAGTTTTTGTAGTCAAAACCGCCGCCTTCAGCGCCTGCATAACCGATTCTTTTAATTGTATTTCTGACTACTG
>CAZIVG010000272.1:0-1619 GCA_964542595.1 uncultured Muribaculaceae bacterium
CTTCTTATCACAACAACGTTAAATCAAAGCTTTCTGTTCTTTCACCCGTTACAAAAGATGCAGAGGCTATTGAAGCGCATTTGGAAAAGGCAAAAAATGCAGAATTGAACAATGACTATGAAGAGGCAATTGACGAATATGAAAATTATCTGATTTTGTCTGAATCGGACAACCAGGATATTCGTCAGTTGATAGATAAGTACAAAATCTTTTCAAATCCTGAGCCTTTTGTAATCAACGTTTTATACAGCCAGATTCCTGATTTGATGAATAAAAAGAAGTTAAATGCGTGTGTTGAACTTTGTGACAGGATAATGACTTTGACTACTGAAAATACAAAAGAGGTTGTTTATGCGATGAAATGCAAATCTGAGTGTAAAAGAATCATAATCGCGAGAGAGCAGTTCGGTGTTTAAATTCTTAAAGAAATTTATTCATAAACATATTTTGAGAAGAACCTATTATCGCAGCGGAAGTTGTAACGGTTGTGGGGAATGCTGCCGACAGATTTATGTCAGGCATGCAAGAAATGTTGTTCAAAATGAAGAAGAATTTGAACGATTGAAGCTTCTGCATCCTTTTTACACTTACTTGGAAGTAACCGGAAAAGATGAGATAGGGCTTGTTTTTGAATGTCAAAACGTGGATAAAGAAACAAACAGGTGCAAAATCCACAAAAAACGTCCGGGAATTTGTCGAAGATATCCCGTTGAAGAGATTTTTATGATGGGTGGAGAACTCGGCAAAAAATGCGGTTACAAATTCACTCCCATTGAGTCTTTTGATGAGATTTTTAATAAATTGGATAAATAATTTTATCGGTTAAACTTCTTAACAATCCGTGTTTTTTGACGTTGTGAGCCCTCAATATGTTAACTCCGCTACGAATCAGGCTTTCGGACAAAATCAGTGTGGCGTCGTCTAATTCTGAATTTTCTTGGGAATTTATTGTTTCCTTGAGAAAGGTCTTTCTTGAATGTCCCACGAGAATAGGGCTGCCAAGTGATTTAAACTCTTTTATTCTTTTTATGATTTCAAAATTCTGCTGTGTAGTTTTTCCAAAACCGATTCCGGGATCAATTATTATTTTACGTTTTTCGACACCGATGGTGACAAGTTCTTCGATTTTTGAGGTGAAATAATCGTAGATGTCACCGATTACATCATTGTAATCTGTGTTGTTTTGCATAACATCAGGAGCGCCCTTGGAGTGATTCAGGATTATCGGAGCGCCGGTTTTTTGAACGATTTTGAACATTTCTTCGTCCCAGTCGCCTGATGAGACATCGTTGATTATGTCTGCGCCTGCTTCGATAGCTGCTTGTGCAGTCATTGCGTTTCTTGTGTCAATGCTGATTACTGTTTTTTTGTCGAATTCTCTTATCTTTTTTATAACAGGTATAACCCTTTTTATCTCTTCTTCGACCGTGACCCTTTTTGCGAAAGGTCGTGTGGATTCGCCTCCTATGTCTATTATGTCGGCACCTTCTGCGGCTAGTTTTTTGTATTGAACGATTGCCGATTCAATGTCGAAATACTCTCCACCGTCAGAAAACGAATCAGGGGTTACATTTAAAATCCCCATTATGTTGGAAGAAAAGGACGCAAATTTGGCGTGG
>CAZIVG010000273.1:0-1589 GCA_964542595.1 uncultured Muribaculaceae bacterium
ATGCAAACCAGGAGGTTGGAAAGCGGAAGAGATCAAGCAACTTGCAATCGCTGAATTCAACTGTAAATCCAGCTGCTTAGTGTTTGTGAATACAAAAAACTGGGCTGAAAAATTATACCGCTTGTGCCAGACAGAAATTGATAAAACATCCTTGTTTCATTTGAGCACGCATCAATGTTCTGCGCATCGCAAAGAAATTTTGAAAGAAATTAAAATCCGTTTAGAAAGTAAATTGCCGGTTCTTTGTATTAGCACGCAATTGATTGAAGCGGGAGTGGATATTGATTTTGCCAGTGTCATTCGGTTCCTGGCTGGGTTGGATTCAATCGCTCAGGCAGCAGGTCGTTGCAATCGTCATGGGAAGCTGGTGGATAAAGGCAAAAATTCAGTAAAAGGTATCGTGTATGTTGTTAATCCAGGGGAAGAAAAAATTGAATCCTTGGTTGATATTGAAGTTGGGAAAAAACAAGCGACAAGAGTGTTTACTGAGTTTGGCAGCGGTGACATATTAAGCCCAGAAAAAATTCTTTTGTACTTTAAATATTATTTTTTTGAGCGAGCTAGAGATATGGATTACAAATTGTCATCGAAAGAAGCAGAGCGAGATGACAGTATGCTTAATCTTCTTTCTAGCAATTCAAAAAATGTTGGGTTGGCAGACCGCAGTGGAAAACTTCCCCTTCTTCAGCAGTCGTTTATGGCGGCTGCAAAAGAATTTGAGGTGATAGATGCACCGACTCATGCCGTGATAGTGCCTTATGGGAAAGGTGAAAATTTAATTACAAAACTTTGTGGGGTAGCAAAAGATTTTGATTCAAAATCTTATCAAAATTTATTGAAAGAAGCGCAGCAATATACAGTTAATGTTTTCGAAAGTACATGGAAAAAACTTTGTGAGGAAGGCGCAGTATATGAAATACAAAATGAGGGAATCTTTTTTTTAGATAAGCCTTATTATAGTAAGGAGTTTGGTTTGTCTGTTACAGCAGTTGGCCCGTCAAACTTTATGATAGTTTCAGGAGATAAAATTCAATGAAAAACAGTATTAGTTTTCGACTATGGGGTGATTATGCTTTATTTACTGACCCTATTACAAAAATAGGAGGCGAAAAGTTTTCTTATCACATTCCTACTTATGAGGCAATTAAAGGGGTTTTAAAGTCCATTTACTGGAAACCGACTATCGTTTGGTACGTTGATCGTGTTCGGGTCGTTAAACCCATCCGCACTCGGACTAAAGGAACAAAACCTTTAGCTTGGACGGGTGGAAATACTTTAGCCATTTACACGTTTTTGCATGATGTGGAATATGAAGTAGAAGCGCATTTTGAATGGAATGAACATAGGCCCGAGTTAATGCAGGATCGAATTGGTGGCAAGCATTTTAGTATTATAAATCGCGTTTTAGAAAAAGGTGGCCGCCAGGATATTTTTCTGGGTACGCGTGATTGTCAAGGATATGTTGAGCCCTGTGTATTTGGTGAGAAGAATAGCGAATATGAAAAGATAGATGAGTTGAATTTTGGGTTGATGTTCCATAGTTTTGGCTATCCCGATGAAACAGGCGTTGATGAGCTTCATAGTTATTT
>CAZIVG010000274.1:0-1581 GCA_964542595.1 uncultured Muribaculaceae bacterium
AGTTCGTTAGAGATTCTTTCGAAATTAAATGATTCAGACAAAAAGACAGTTGTTGTTCTTGATGCAAGAAAAAAACAGTTTTATAACGCTGTTTATGATAATAAAGGTTTTGAAGTTAAGGCGCCCTCATTGACTCCTGTCGATGAGATGCTTAAAATCGATTTTTCATCAGCGTTTGTTGTGGCTGATGAGGCCTCGTCTGTAATTCTTCGGGAAAACGGTTTTGATTCAGTTGTTTACACTAATGAGAACAGGGATTTGGGATTGTTTTTGAACAGTCTTGTTTATTCTAAAATTAAGAATTCTTCGAGAGATGAATATTTGTGGGGAAAATTAAAACCTTTATATCTGCAAACGCCTCCGATTAATGTGAGTGCTTCAAAAAAGTCTTGAATCTAAGTCAAATATAGGATTTAATTATTTGGAAATTATTATTTAATATTAGAGAATAATATTATTGTTTTGGAGATTAGATTAGATGGATTTGACTTCAGTAATTGGTATCATAATCGGGATTGCTTGTATTTTGGTAGGACAAGCTCTTGAGGGTGGGAACATTGGGCAGTTGCTCCAGGTTACAGCGGCCTTTATTGTGTTCGGTGGTACTGCAGGCGCGGTAGTTTTGAGCTTTTCTGCTGAAGAACTCAAAAATTCGGTTGTTTTGTTGAAAGATATTTTCTTTGGTGAGAACCCGAATTTTGAAGATGTCATTGCTGAATTAATAAAATTTGCTACAAAAGCAAGAAGAGAAGGGGCTATTGCACTTGAAAAAGAAGCTAGAACAGCATCAGACCCGTTGATGGTTTTGGGACTGGAGGCGGTGAGTGACGGTACTGATCCTTCTCTCGTTCGTCAGATGATGGAGACCCAGGTTTTTCTTTTGGAAGAAAAAGTTAACGGCGGTGCAAAAGTTTGGGAATCAGGCGGTGGGTTCTCTCCTACAATCGGTATCATCGGTGCGGTTTTGGGTTTGATTCAGGTAATGCAAAACTTGTCTGACCCTTCAAAATTGGGTGCCGGTATTGCAGTTGCTTTTGTTGCGACGGTTTATGGGGTTGGTGCTGCGAACTTGATTTTCATTCCGTTTTCAACAAAGTTAAAATTTAAATTTAAAAAAGTTATTCTTAAAAAAGAAATGATAATAGAAGGTATTCTTGCTATCCAAGCCGGCGAAAGCCCTGCTTTGATTGAGAGAAAACTTCAGGCCTTCATCCTTGACAGTCATATGAAAGAAGAGGCTGCTTAGACTTATGCCCAAAAAGAAACACGAAGAACACGAAAATTTAGAGCGTTGGCTGGTTTCTTATGCGGATTTTATGACGCTTCTTTTCGCAACCTTTGTTGTTTTGTACGCGTTGTCTCAAATTAACGTAAACGAATTTAAAAAAGTTGAAGAATCTTTGAAAAAAGCTTTCAGTATGCAATCTTTCTGGGATGGCGGCAGTGGAGTGATGAATGCAGGGAATTCGCTTTTAGATGAAAGTGCCGCAAACTCAATGATAGATACTCTGATGATGGAGTACATCAGCCCCAGATATGAGCAAGAATCTTATGAACAAATAAAAAAAGAAATTGATGACA
>CAZIVG010000275.1:0-1570 GCA_964542595.1 uncultured Muribaculaceae bacterium
CCTTTTGAACAATGTTCCTGCCCCATCACGATAAGAGGAATGTTAGCGATTAATCCTGCTGTAATATTTGTAAAACAAAGCCCGACAGGTTTTTTGTTATAAAGCAAAACACTTGTACTTTCCGGCAAAAATTGACCGTAAATGCTTGTTGTAATTTTATTTAAAATGTCTGCGCATCCTTCTCTTGAAGAAAATCTTGGATCAAAAAGCGCATCAGATGTGTCTTTAAATGCTGTGTTAATAACTCCGATTATGTCATCAGCATATTTTGAATCCCAGCCTGTAATTTCATATCCTTTTGGCATTTCGCTTTGAGAGTATCTTTTGAAGATTTCAATAGATTTTATGTCATTAAGATTGAATCGCTCAACTGCCAGTCCGATAAGCCTAAAGCCGTAATTCGAAATTTCAGGCGTAAAAGAGTCTTGAGTCCCCAACATAGGGTAAGTGACGACTTTTTCTTTCAAGAGTTCTTTATTTATTTCGAGGAACTTTTCAACCAAATGTTTTCTTTTGGGGTTGAGATTTTCATCACCAATGCAGTGAATTATGTTCAACTCAACGGCTTCACTGATCTCTGTCGTGTAAACCATGAAAGCTGTGGGAATCTGGTCTTCAAACAAAATCAGACAGTCAATTAAATTTGCATTTACACTTTCTGTGAAGTCCTCGTATTCGAGCGGTTCCAATTCAAACTTATATTCAGAAAAGGCTCTGTTTTTAAAATCATTGTAAACCCCTTTGAATATGTTTTTATATTTGTCGGAATATTTTTCTACTTTATAAATTAATGTCTCGACCATTTTTATTGCTCCACCTGTTTTTCAATATTTTCAACATTTTCAACGTTCATCATGTGGTTCATTTTATTGATTTTTGTACATAAATAACGATAATTATACTTTGTGCATTCAGATTCAACTTGGACTCTCTCGAGAATCTCGAGCCCGTAACCCTCTAATCCTACTATTTTTGTTGGGTTGTTTGTTATGAGTTTGAATTTTTTGAAACCCAAATCCAGAAGGATTTGTGCGCCATCTCCGTAGTCTCGTAAATCAGAGTTGAACCCCAGAGAAAGATTTGCCTGAACTGTGTCTTCTCCTTTGTCTTGAAGAGCATATGCCTTAATTTTATTGACGATTCCGATGCCTCTGCCTTCGTGGTCCATAAGATAGACAACCGCGCCTTTACCGTATTCATTAATCATTCTCATAGAGTTCTGAAGCTGGCTGTTGCAATCGCATCTGAGGCTGTGGAAAGTGTCTCCGGTGAGGCATACACTGTGCATTCTCACCATCGGGACTTTGTCAGAACAATCGTCTTTTACAAGTGCAACGTGTTCCTGCCCTGTTAGAGCGTGTTTATATCCGACAAGTCTGAAATCACCGTATGCAGTTGGCATATCAACTTCGGCTTCTCTTATCATAAGTTTTTCGTTCCTGAGGCGATATGCGATCAATTGTGCAACAGTTATGAATTTCATGTTGTGCTTGTCTGCAAATTTTCTCAAATCGTCTCTGCGAGCCATTGAGCCGTCAGGGTTTACAATTTCACAGCAAACAGCTGCATC
>CAZIVG010000276.1:0-1567 GCA_964542595.1 uncultured Muribaculaceae bacterium
CTTCTAATGAAAGCATTTGGTTGAATAAGCCTGCACTTTGATTAGCCAAAGCAGTTCTTTGTTGATTGACCTGTTGGCCTTCATATTCAACGTTTGTTTTTCTTGCCGTTAAACCTAAGAATCTGGCTTGTGAAGCTGCCATTCCCATTGCTAATACTCCTTTTGATTTTGCATATCTGTTTTTATATTCGACATTTTATGCAAATAACTTTAGAAATATGCTTTAAAATGTTACAAAATATTTACAATGCACAAACACTAACGATTGGGGTAACGTTTCAGGTTTAACGATTTTTCTTTGTAAATCAAGTTTTTGCAATAAAAAAGCCCTGAATTGCTTCAAGGCTTTTTTGTTTTTTTTAATAAATTAATTTTTGTCTCTGTTGATGATTTTATCGTTTTTCCAAGCAAACTTTGAACGGAGTTCTTGGCCGACTTTTTCGATTTGATGTTCTTCACCTGCTTTTTCGAGCGATTTGAACTTGCTCATGCCTGTGTTGTACTCGTTCAACCATTCATCAGCAAATTTTCCGTCTTGAATTTCTTTCAAAACTTTTTTCATTTCTTCTTTAACAGAAGCCGTGATGATTCTAGGTCCAATTGTCAAATCTCCCCACTCAGCAGTGTTTGAAATTGAGTATCTCATATCTGAAATGCCGCCTTCGTTCACAAGGTCAACGATAAGTTTCATTTCGTGCAAGCACTCAAAATATGCCATATAAGGAGAATATCCTGCTTCAACAAGAGTTTCAAAGCCGGCTGTAATAAGAGCAGTCAAGCCGCCGCAAAGAACAGCCTGTTCTCCGAACAAATCTGTTTCAGTTTCTTCTTTAAAAGAAGTTTCATAAACGCCTGCTCTGCCGCCGCCGATAGCAGAAGCATAAGCAAGAGCGACTTCTTTTGAATCGCCTGTTGCGTCTTGGTAAATAGCTATAAGTGCAGGAACCCCTTTGCCTGCTTGGTATTCGCTTCTTACCGTGTGACCGGGTCCTTTAGGTGCAACCATCAAGACGTTTACATCTGAAGGAGGAACGATTTTTTTGTAGTGAACATTAAAGCCGTGAGAGAACATCAAGTATTGGCCTGCTTTGAGGTAAGGCTTGATTTTTTCTTCATAAACTTTAGCCTGAACTTCATCAGGGATAAGGATTTGAATGACATCAGCCCATTGAACAGCTTCTTCCACGCTCATCACTTTCAAGCCTTCAGCAGCAGCTTTTTTTGCAGAAGGACCGTCCGGTCTCAATCCGACAACAACTTCACATCCGCTGTCCTTAAGATTTGTTGATTGGCCGTAGCCTTGTGAGCCATAACCGATTACGGCAATTTTCTTTGAAAGGATTTTGCTTTTATCAATATCACTATCTGTGTAAACTTTCAATTCATGAGTTGTCATTTTTCTCTCCTTAATTGTTCTAACTTAAACCGGTTTTAGTTAATTATACAAACTAAATTTTCAACTGTCCATCAGTATTTTAAATAATCTTCTACCTGCGTAACAAAACACTAGACAAATGATTTCTTTTGTGTAATGATATAGTGTACAATTAACAATTTATTGTTTTAG
>CAZIVG010000277.1:0-1557 GCA_964542595.1 uncultured Muribaculaceae bacterium
TCACCTTGATAAATGTCAAAAAGTTCTTCGCCGTTGAAGAGGTTTTGTTTCACTGATTTTTTGATGATTTTCGCAATTTCTTCGTGAGAAACCGTTTCAGGCACCACAAACGCCAAATCCCTTTGTACTTCAGGGAATTGAGGCAGTTTTTTGTACCTTGTAACGGTATGAGATACTGCACCAAGCAAAGCTTCAAGGTCGATTTCGAAGACATAGACATTTTGCTGGAACTTTTGTTTGTCTTTCAAAATCGGATGGACTTCACCGAAAAACCCTACTTCAAGAGGCTGTTTACCTAGCATCATAAGCTTTGCGGATTTTCCGGGATGCAAGAATGCTTTGTCTGTGCATTGTTTGAATTGGACGCGGTTTTCAACACCCATAAGTTGGAGAAGGTCTTGGATAACGCCTTTCACTACGAAGAAATCACCGTTTTCGGATTTTTGCGGTTTTGAAATCCAGCTTTCGTTATTGATTGAGCCTGTCATTGCACCTGCTATGATTCGTTTTTCGTTCACTCCTGAATCCTTTTCATCAGCAGGTTTTTCCACGAAATATGTTCTTCCTGTTTCGTAAATCCACAGATTTTTTTGGCCGTTAGCGAAATTGTTTTTAATAACCGTCAAAATGTTCGGAATCATTGATTGGCGAAGCATTGTGTGATCTTCACTTTGGGGATTGCAGACCCTCACTGCTTTTTGTTCGTCAAAAGCCACTGAAAACTCTTTGTAAAGAGGCTCTCCGACCAATGAGGAGGTCACTGCTTCGAGGAAACCTTTGCCCAAGAACATATTATTAATCTTTTTCAGAAGTTTCGTTTCTTCTCTGATTTCAGGTGATTGTGTGTTTTTGGGAAGAGTCGGGTCGATTTTGTCATAACCGTAAATTCTTGAGATTTCTTCGATTAAATCGATTTCACGATAGACATCGTTCACTCTGAATGAAGGAACTTTAAATTTTGCAGCAAGTTCGTTTTTTCCGAGGAGTTCGAAGCCTAGATTTTCAAGGATTTCGATACATTTTTCAGCAGGAATTTCAGAACCCAAAATGCGTTTTATTTGAGAGAATCTTAACGTGATGTCGATTTCAGGGAGTTTGTTTTC
The DNA here is from genome assembly GCA_964542595.1 of uncultured Muribaculaceae bacterium. GTDB lineage: Bacteria > Cyanobacteriota > Vampirovibrionia > Gastranaerophilales > Gastranaerophilaceae > Limenecus. The sequence continues at coordinate 1,104 of CAZIVG010000277.1, forward strand.
TCCTGTTTCAACGATTCCTTCAACCCTTGCGTCTGCAAGGTCAACAAGAAGTTGCATTGCTCTAAGGAGTGCGGGTTTTACCATTTCAATATCAACGCCTTTTTCAAATCTTGCGCTGGCTTCGCTTCGATAACCGATACTTCTTGCGGAGCGGCGGTTTTGAGCGGGAGTGAAGTAGGCTGCTTCGAGTGCGATGTTTTTCGTGTTGTCATCGACTTCGCTGTTTGCAGAACCGAAAACTCCGGCTACGCACACAGACTGTTCTTTTGTGGCAATCAGTACAGTTTCTTTGCTTGTTTTTCTTTCGACTTCGTCAAGCGTGACGATGGTTTCGCCTCCATTTTCAGTTTTAGCTCGTCTTACGCACAAATATCCGCTCAATTTGTCCTTGTCGAAAGCGTGAAGCGGGCAGCCGTATTCCAAAAGAACGTAGTTTGTGATGTCAACGACATTG
>CAZIVG010000278.1:0-1548 GCA_964542595.1 uncultured Muribaculaceae bacterium
CGGACTTGAAGATCAAAGAAATCGTAGAAGAAGAAAAAATAGCTTCTATATACCTGCAGTTTGTTGACATTAACGGAAACATAAAAACAATTAACCTGCCTTCGTCTAACATTGACGAAATATTAGACAACAAAATAATGTTTGACGGTTCGTCATTGAGCGGATTTCGACATAATGAAACACTGGATTTGGTTTTTCATCCCGACAGAACAACTTTCACAATCCTGCCTTTTTCGACGCTAAACGGTAAAAAAACCGCAAGATTTATTTGCGATATTTTTAATGCTGACGGAACAAATTTTGCAGGATGTCCCCGTTCAAACCTAAAGAGAATTGTTGAAAACACAAAAAACAACTACGGCTGTGAAATGCAAATCGGGCCTGAGGTTGAATTTTTCTTATTCAAAACTGATTCACAAAGAAATATTTTGAATCTTGAAAATCAAAAAACAGGTTATTATGACTTCAACACAAGCAATGAATATGACGAAATGATTCTCGAAATGATGTTGACGTTGAAAAATCTTAATTTCAAAATCGATGCAATCCATCATGAAGGAGCGCCTTTCCAGCATGAAGTCGATTTAGGTTATGAAGAAATCTTAAAAGCAGCTGACAACTTAATCACATTCAAATTCATGGCAAAAACTATCGCTGAAAAGTATGGATACAAAGCATCTTTCATGCCGAAACCGATTTTTGGAGAAAACGGTTCGGGACTCCACTTAAACATATCACTTTCTGAAAAAGGAAAAAACCTTTTTTACGACAAAAATGCTCCCAATCAACTCTCAAAAACAGCGCTTTACTCAATCGGTTCGCTTTTGAAAAACATAAAAGGGATAACAGCCGCTTTGAATCCGACAATCAACAGTTACAAAAGGCTTGTACGAGATTATGAGGCACCGATTTATCTGGTTTGGTCGGTTGTCACACGCAGCGCGCTTATCCGAATTCCACAAAAAAGAGGAAACTCAACAAGACTTGAACTTCGCTCGCCTGACGCTTCTATCAACCCATATATTGCTTTTGCGGCAATTCTCCAGACTTGTGTTGATGGAATCAGGAACAAAACAGAGCCGCCATCACCTGTTGAAAAGAATCTTTTTCAATTTTCAAGCAACGAAATTAAACAAAGAAAGATAAAATCCTTGCCGAGGAACATGTTCAGCGCCCTGGAAGAATTTGAGAAAAGCCTTGTTGCAAAAGCAGCTCTGGGTGAATTTTTGTTTAACGAATTTCTATACGCAAAAAGACAAGAGTGGAGAGATTACCGAAAACAGGTTACGCCTTGGGAAATCCAAAAATATCTGGATATCTAGATAAAAATTTCTAAGAGAATTTATTTATATTATAATTTTATCAATGAGATATGCTAAACGGAGAATTAGGAAAAATGGAAAAAGTAGAAAGACAACATCCTCACGAACAGGATCCTCAAATAAGAAGAACGAATTTTGATGCGGTAGAAGACAATTTTACCCCCGAACAAGCCAGCCTTGAAGCATCAAGATGCTTAAACTGTAAAAACGCAAAATGCGTTAAAGG
>CAZIVG010000279.1:0-1512 GCA_964542595.1 uncultured Muribaculaceae bacterium
TTCAACAACATCAGTCCCGCCCAAAACGACAACTTCATAATCCGTTTTTTCCTTCACCATTTTTAAAAAAGCGATTGCATCCTCAACGCTGAACGACTTTTTCAAACAGTGACAAATAGGACAATAGCCGAGGAGTTTTTTACCCTTCAGCCCATGCTTTTCGAAAAGTTCATCAACTTTTTTTGCGTCCTCTTCGCCATAAGAAAAATGAGTCCCGACGTTTTCTTCGTAAATCCCAAGCGGTTTCAAACATCTCAAATAATGGTCAGACACAGGAATTTCCATCAATTTTTCTTCTTTTTTAAAGTCTATCGTGTCGGTAAGAAAAATGTCTCTCCCCTCATTCGACCGTCCGATTCTTCTTGGAGCCAAAGTAAACATCCCAACAAATGCAGATCTGAAAGAATTATCCAAAACGATAAGGGTGTCAAATTGTTTCCAAACTTTCTTTGAAAACAAAAACAGTTGTTTGAAAAATTCCGAACCTTTATGCTTATTAAAAACATAAACCTCATCAATTTCGGGAATTCCTTTCGCAGCAATAGCTCCTGAAGAAATCGTAATCAATGATAAAATACTTTGGGGATAGTTTTTCCTCAACAGCTTAAAAACCCCTGAAGAGTTGATTACATCACCCAACGGCCCCAACAACAAAACCCCAATCCTATCCGTTTTAAATTTTTTCATTTTTTCTCCAGAAATTTATTTTTAATTTTTTCATTATATTAAAAAATTAATCAAAAAACAAAAAGCCGACCTTGTTCTCGCAAAGCCGGCTTTTTTTTAATAAATGATTAATATTTTTCTAAATACTCATTAAGCTCCCAAGGAGTGACATCTGTTCTGTATCTGTCCCACTCACGTTCTTTTGCTGTAACAAACTCATTAAAGATGTGTTCGCCAAGGGCTTTTTTAACGATTTTACTCTTTTTCATCAAAGCCAAAGCCTCGTTCAAACTGCCGGGCAGCGAATCAATGTGGCTTCTTTTTCTTTCTTTCGGACTCATATCATAGATATTTTCTTCCGTTTGAAGCGGCGGCTTGGTCTGGTTTTTAATACCTTCCATCGCAACCGTCAAAAGAACAGCCATTACAAGATAAGGGTTGCATGCCGGATCAGGTGATCGCAGCTCAACCCTCGTCGCATTGCCTCTTTTTGCAGGAACCCTAATCAATGCACTTCTGTTTGACAAAGACCAAGCAATATAAACAGGAGCCTCATATCCCGGAACAAGGCGTTTGTAGCTGTTTACGGTAGGGTTTGTGACAGCCGTAAAGTCTTTTACATTCTCTAAGATGCTTCCGATTGTATAAAGGGCTTCTTTTGAAAGTTGATAAGCAGAATCTTCGCTATAAAAAGCGTTTTTACCTTCTTTGACATTGAACAAAGAAATATTGCAGTGCATCCCTGAGCCGTTAATACCGTAAATCGGTTTAGGCATAAATGTCGCATGCAATCCAAAATTGTCTGCAGTGGCTTTTACAGCATACTTAAAAGTAACAATGTTGTCA